>CAJUAE010000088.1 GCA_910583965.1 uncultured Lachnospiraceae bacterium | reverse complement strand
CCTGTGTGAAACTTAATCGTTCTTAGGCAGTGTTTTTTGCTGCCTTAGAACGATTAAGTTTCACACTAGTTTCCTTTTATTTCAAACTACAATTTAACACCATTACATTATTATTTGATTAAAATCGGTTCTTGGAACACCTCACAGTAGCGCTCCGCACGCTCCCAAATCACAACATCTGGCTGATATCGGTCGAGCATATTGTACTGAAAATCCCGCGCATCTTCCCAATAAACTTCCTTATAATATCCCTTGCAAATCTGTGACAGAAATCCGCCAAAAGAATCTCCAACATATAACAATACTTGATCGTGATACTGCGCTTTGTCAGCTGACTCTGTCTCGAACACATATACGGTGTCAATATTGTACTTGCCTGTCAATCCTGCCAACATAACTAGATCACCAGAATAATCTGTCGCATCTGTCCTAAAACGAACAGAATCTATCTCTGCATGTGTACCATAAACCGTCTTAAAAAATTCCTGCATATTTACAAACGCCCCAATTTGGTTACTGTGGGAATCTGTGTTATAATAAAGTTGCACTTTGTCTTTGTTTGCAAGTAGTGCATCCTTAGGATAAACAAACACCAAATCTGTATTGTCATGCAAATAATCTGCTAGTTGTTCTCCGCGTGAAACCTCATTGACCCTTGCAATTGTATCTGGCATATTTTCTGCATAGATAATTTCTTTATTTGGAATGCACATTGTGTAAAACTCAATGTCTCTCGCTGCCAGATGCTCTCTTGTCGCTATCAGATTTGCCGCGATTGCTGCCATCTCCTCCTGTGTAAAATGATTGATTCCCATATAATCCCAGATAGGATGACCATCAAGCTCCGTCTTATAAAAAAACATATTATTTTTTCCCATAAGAGTCTGTGTAGACTCAATATATGTCCCTCCTGTGAGCAATGAAGTCAGCTCCGTATTAAAACCAATCAGTTTTGTCCGTCCAAACAAACCGTCTGTAAATTGATTAATACTCTTTTGCAACTTAGAAAATCCTGTCTCCGTTTTTGCACTATCCTGTCCCGTTTGTGTATTTTCTTTATCACCTGTCTGGGTGCCATTTACTAAAGTTCCATTCTGTTCTAAGATTGCTTGCTCCTCGTCGGTTAACGTATTCTCCTGCCGATTCGGCAACAGATTGCGCACTACAGTCACAAGTGGTATTACCAATATAAAAACGAGAAAACCAATCGTAATCCATTTATTCCTGTTCTTCATTTTAATCCCCCATGCCACCTTTGGCGGCTCAAATAGACTGTGTGAAATTTAATAGTTCTTAGGCAGTGTTTTTTGCTGCCTTAGAACCATTTTTCACACTATCCCCTATTCCAATGTATCCAAAAACATCATTAGAAATTAAAGTATATAAACGGGTTGTACGCATTGTTACAAATAAATGATACACTGATCACAAAACTCACTACAATACCTACAGCGTAGACAACCTGCCATATTTGACTGTTTTTCAGTTTTTCATCAATCCGTGGCATAATGGGTGCACAGCCAACAATTGCAAATACAAAGTATATCCAATTCTGTGCTATATATGCCCAGACTGCCTTGTCAATCAGTCCCTTCGCACCAATACCAAACATTGCCTTAATGTACAAAAAAGCATTTCCCATACCTGTCGAGCGGAAAATTACCCATCCAATGATAACTAACACCATTGTGTAGAGATGCCCCCACCAATAACTTTTCTTTCCAAGCCCCGTTAACTTCTCAATCGTCAAAATCACAAAATACATCAATCCCCATGCAATAAATGTCCAGTTCGCACCATGCCACATTCCAGTCAGCAACCATACAACAAAGAGATTTAATATCAATCTTGGCTTTGAAACTCTACTTCCGCCCATTGGAAAATACACATAATCACGAAACCATGTCTGCATAGAAATATGCCATCTGCGCCAAAACTCCGACACTGTCTTAGAAATATAAGGATAATTAAAGTTTTCCTCAAAATGAAATCCGAACATCTGACCAAGACCAATTGCCATATCTGAATATCCCGAAAAGTCAAAAAAGATTTGCAATGTATATGCAATTGCGCCAAGCCAAGCCATTCCCATAGATGCCTGAAATTCATGATTAATAATCAATCCAAACGCATTGTCTGCAATCACTGCCATATTGTTTGCAACAAGCACTTTCTTTCCAAGGCCAATACAAAATCTGGTTACACCTGCCGAAAAGTCCGCAAACGTCTCAACACGGTGTTCGATTTGATCTGCAATCGTCTCATAACGCACAATTGGTCCTGCAATCAACTGTGGAAACAATGCGATATATAATCCTACCTGCAAAGGATTTCTCTGTACTTTACCACGGCGGCGATATACGTCAATCACATAGGACATTGCCTGAAATGTATAAAAGGAAATCCCTATTGGCAGTGGCACAATTGGCACTGGAATATTTGTATGCAAAAAACGATTGATCTGCAATACTGTAAATTCGCTATATTTAAACCATCCTAGTGTACCAATATTAACCACCACTAGCAAAATAAACAGTATTGTAATCACTGTCTTTTTATCACGAAACACATCCACATAAATTCCAAAAATCCAGTTTACTAGAATCGTTGCTATCATTAGAAAGACATATGTGGGTTCACCCCATGCATAGAAAAAAAGGCTCGCAATCAGCAAAAATATATTTTTTAGCGTTTTGGTCTTTCTTAAAAGTGCATAGTAGACGACAAGCACAATTGGAAAAAATACAAATAAAAAAACCTCACTTGGGAAAAGCATCTCACATTTCCTCCCGCAACGCTATCTCGCCATCAAACACTGTCTCTGCAGGACCTGTCATATAGACAATATTTTCTGTTTGATCCCACTCGCACAAAATCTCACCGCCTAAAACCTTCACAGTAATTTCTGTATCTGTCAAACCGTTTAGCACACAGGCAACAACTGTTGCACAACATCCAGTCCCACATGCAAGTGTTTCTCCAGTTCCCCGCTCCCACACGCGCATTTGTACTCTTTTTCTGTCGATAACATGCACAAACTCTGTATTGATACGCTCTGGAAACCGCAGATGATTCTCAAAATGTGGTCCTTTTTTTTCTATCTCAAAGTTCCTAATATCAAAGTCTTCTGGCATAGTATTTAGAAATATGACTGCATGGGGATTGCCCATGGACACACAAGTCATCTTATATTGTTGCCCATCCACTGTAATCTCCTCATCAATCACCTGTTTATTTTCAGACACTACTGGTATCTCACTTGCCGTTAAGATTGGCGCTCCCATATTGACTCGCACAGTTGATACTTTACCGTCCTTACCCAGTGTAAGATCCAGATATTTCACCTGCCCAAAACTTTCTATTGTAATGCTTGTCTGGTCTGTTAAGCCATAATCATACACATATTTTGCCACACAGCGAATACCATTACCGCACATTTGCGCTCTCGTTCCGTCAGCATTGTACATTTCCATCTCAAAACTGGCGTTCTTTCCTGGATTAATAAAAATAACCCCATCACCGCCTATGCCAAAATGCCTGTCACTAAGCTGTCGTACTAGCTCTGGCTTTCTATTTGTAGCAATCTGCTCCACAAAACCATTGACATAGATATAATCATTTCCACACCCATGCATTTTTGTAAATTTCATTATTATACCTCTTGCGTGCTCTAGCACGCATATCAATCAACTGTTTGAAAGTGATTTTCTTCCAAACTTTTCCTCTCATGTTTCTGACCAACTCCAGTTGAATACTTCTGTATCCCCTTCTGTATTATCCTCGCTAATCTGTACAGATATAAGTTGCAAATCTTGAAAAGCTCTGATTGCATGTTTCTGTCCCCTTCTAATAGAAATCGAGTCACCACGGGAAAGTTTCATCAAGCATCCGTCTACAACAAGCTCTCCTTCTCCATTTGCCACTGTAATAACTTCATCCTTATAGCGATGCACATGATAATCCTGCGCACACCCTGCATTGATAGTAACATGCTTGGTAAGAGATTTTGTCCCATCCGCATATTGACTGTAATCATATACCTTATATTCTCCCCAACGCCGTTCCTCGTACATCGGTCGATTGTCAATATTCTCCACATAAGGCTTAATATAAGAACTTTTGTGCTTATCCGATACCAAAATACCATCTTGTCCCGCTGCAATAACAAGATTCTGTGTACCAAGTGCCACAACAGGAATCGACAATTCATTGATCACATGGGTATTGATACAATCTTCCCCCATAATTACATCTCCAATGCTTTCCTCCTGCATTTCTTCAGTAAGAGTATTCCATGTACCGATGTCTTTCCATGCACCATTATATGGAACCACAGCAAGCGCCTTTGTTCGCTCCACTACCTCATAGTCAAAACTATCTTTTTTCAGGCTGGCATAGCACTCCACAACATCCGCAAAGTCTCTGCTATTCAGATACTTATTCGCAATCCCCATCAAATACTTTAATTTGAAAGCAAACACCCCTGCATTCCAGAGTGCCCCCTGTTCAATTAGTTTTTTTGCCGACGCCTCATCTGGCTTTTCCTTAAAGCCAATCACTCTTCCACCCTCTGCTGGTATGATATAACCATATTTTTCAGAAGGATAAGACGGCATAATACCCATTAAAACAATATCTGCACTGCTCTTTTGTACCTGTTCATCCATCTTCTTAAAAGTTTCAAAATACGCTACATCCACATAAGGATCTACAGGAAGCACAATAACTGTCTCCTCCGGGTTCATCTGCTTTCTTGATTCCAAGTATGATGCCGCAAGCACAATTGCCGGAAAAGTATTCCTGCGTTCTGGTTCCACCACAACATCCACATCATCTGGCAACTGTCCTCGAATGGATTCCACTTGTGTAGCTGATGTTGCCACAACAATATTCGCATGGATTCCCGCCTGCATAATTTGGCGATACACGCGCTGTACCATAGATTCATGACCGCCATTTGCATCGCTGAGCAGTTTTAGAAACTGCTTTGACCGAATTTCATTTGACAGAGGCCAAAGACGCTTTCCTGATCCCCCTGATAATAAAACGATATTCATGCTTTTCTCCTTTCACACTAACCAACATTTTGCCGCTGCATGCAATCTCAAATCAAGCGTGAAACTTAGTACTTTTCTACAAAACAGCTTTTGCTGTGAGTGGAAACTGCCACAGACAGTTAGATGTACTTTTCACGCTAACTAACATTCGTACTAATCAGGATGTGTGAAATCTTTGATTTCACACTATCCCATCCAAAAATATCTTGTGTAGTCTATCTCAATTATTTTTCTATCGCTCCTAAAGCATATTCTGGGCATGACCTTCATACCATTATAAAAAGAACAAAAATGGAGTCGTTACATGAGCTCTAATACCAAAATTGTTGTACTTCGCTCAAAGGAAATCGTCTATGCACTTGTGCTTCTGGTTGTGAGTGTACTTATTATAATGGTCGCAGTTTCTCTTTTTATGCCTTCTAAAGATACTGCTTCCCCTGTTCCTACCCAGAACGCAGAGGAAACGCCCGAACAGGCACCGCTGCAAAATCCTTCACAGATTGCACCAAACTCTACTTCTTCCACAACACCCTCGGCTGGAATCAACCAAACTTCCAGCGCTGTGACTGATACAAGTACAGCTACCAAAAACACCTATGTTCCTGGTATTTACACCAGTACACTGTTACTTGGCACAGCAAATGTAGAGTTACAGGTTGCTGTAGACAAAAACCACATTAATTCCATTACCCTGACAAACCTCGACGAGTCCGTGACGACCTTATATCCGTTAATGAACCCGACGCTTTCAGAGCTGTCAGCAGTCATATTGTCCGAACAAAGCATCGAAAATGTCAATTATGGTGAGGAAAACCGTTATACTTCCATGCTGCTGATGCAAGCAATCACTGCTGCATTAGACAAAGCTACTGTGTCAGAAAATGCTGACCGTCCTGAGACTGGAACACTTTATTAATTGTTTATGTCCTTGCTTCTGCCAGCATCCTTTCAAGGTCACTAATCTCAAAATTATAAAGTTTGTCACAAAACTGACACCGAACTTCAACTTGCTTACCGTCGTCAATCATCTCCTGAATATCCTTTTTTCCAATGCTGATGATTGCTCGTTCCACACGCTCTCGACTACAGTCACAATAATATCGTGCTGGTATTGTATCATTGATTTCCAGTCCCAAATCGCCTAAAAGAAGCTCAAGAAGCTGTTCAGGAGTATTGCCAGTATCAAGAATATTGGTGACGCTATCCATCGTCTTGAGCTTTTCTTCCAAGGCATTGATTGCCTCGTCCTCCGCAAAGGGCATCAACTGAATTATAAAACCACCTGCTTGTCTTACCGTATTATCCTTCTCCATCAGCACGCCAAGTCCAACCGCAGATGGAACCTGCTCTGAAGTCGCAAAATAATAGGTGAGATCTTCCGCAATCTCGCCTGTTTGCAACTGTGTCTGTCCAACATAAGGTTCTTTTAATCCCATATCCTTGATAACACTTAGAATCCCATTTCCCACAGCACCGCCCACATCCAATTTTCCAAGTGCGTTTGGTGGAAGCATCACCTGCGGATCTAAAGCAGTTCCTTTGACATTTGCTTTCGCATCTGCTGTGACCGCAAGTCCACGCGCAGGACCATCACAATGAATCTGTAACGTCAACACATCTTTCTCTCCTTTAAGCATGCTGCCCATCATAGCCCCCGCCGTGAGTAGCCGCCCTAGTGCTGCTGTAATCACAGGACTTAAATCATGAATACTTCGCGCCTCCTCCACAAGTGCACGCGAAGTCATTGCAAAAGCTCTAATCTGTGCATTTGCCGCTGTTGCCCGCACAATATAGTCTTTCATATCCATTCTCCTTCTATTTTATTTCTTCATTTTTTCTTGCGCAATACAATAGATACGCTCACTTTTATCTGTTACTTCTTTCAATGTATCTGCATCATACGCCTTGACAAATGCCAGTCCAGAACCCTCTATCAACAATTTCATTTCTTCCAATGTATATCCCTTCTGAAAATGCACTTCCTGAAACCGTAAAAAGTGCTCCTGACCAGAAAACATTGCTTCTTTTTCCTTTACAAATAAAGTCAAATCATATTCGTTAATGCCCGTCTTTTCGTCAAAATAATTCTCCCAGATAAAACTGCAGTCCTCTCGGTTCTCTGCAATCACACTGTCGCCAATCACTGTTTCATACTTGTATCTTGTGTTAAAATCAAAGAAAAAAATCCCTTTTGGGTCAAGATAATTGTTGACCAGCCGAAAACACGCTGCCAAATCCTGCTTATCTAGCAGATAATTTAAACTGTCACACACACTCACAACCGCTCGCACAGTTCCATACAACTCAAAGGCTCTCATATCCTGATTGAGATAAAGAATATCCTGACTTGATTGTACCTTTTTACCACAAGCAATATTAAGCATCTCCTCAGAACAGTCCACACCAATCATATCAAACCCCTTCGCGGCAAGAAGCTCTGTCAGTGTCCCCGTACCACAACCAAGGTCAAGTATCAACCCATCTCGAATATCAAATGATTCCAATGCTTGTACAACATTCGCACACCACTGTTCATAAGGAATCTCATCCATCAACTCGTCATACACCCCAGCAAATCCTGTATATGCTTCCATTCACATCGCCTCTTACAAATAAACATCCCGGATTCTATAAAACTGCCACATCAATACTATGCTCCTAATTTCAATGAAATAAAAAATCCAATTGCAAGGAGTACAACACCCGTGAGAATCTCCATAATACCAATAGTACCTACTTCCATCATAATTAAAATTGCAAATGGCGACGCCACAATCAGACCAATAATCGCCCAGTAAGTAACCAATGGATATTTCTTTAACATAAATTCAATTAACTTCGCCACTGCGACAATACCAACTACCACGCCAATTCCAAACGGTACCAACACAACAAATGTATCTAGCATTGCCGTGATATTAAAATCTTTCAGCGCATTAATAAAATTGTTAATTGTATCAATAATTGTATTGTAATAGCCTAGAATCATCATAATCATTGAGCCGCTCACACCAGGAATCACCATTGTAGCCGCTGCAATAATACCAACACCAAAAAGCTTAATCTCATTAAAAATGCTAAACGAAATATCTGCGCTGGCATCACCACCTTCACCGACAAGAGCAAAGCCAACTACCATGATAAAAAACAGCGCAAATGCAAGAATCTGCGGAATCCGAATACTGTTTCCTTTCACCTTGTCATAGATAACAGGCAATCCACCCAAAATCAAACCAATAAAAAACAGATTTGTCTGTAATGGAAACCGCGGAAACAATACCGCGGAAAAAATCTTTGCAAAAATCGCAATTGACAACAACATACCAATTCCAATTGGAATAAGCAGCGCAATTGCCTCCTTCATGCGTTTAATAAAATGAGTTAGCACTAAAATCAGCTTGTCATAGATACCCATTGACACCATCATAGTTCCGCCACTGACACCTGGAATCACATTCGCAATGCCAATGACCATTCCTCTTAGAATATTTACTATTATCTCTTTCATACCTTTCTTTGCAATCCTTTCTTTATTGTCTTGTAACAGTTTCAGCTTCCTGTTACAAACATCAATTTGTATAAAACCACTTCTTAGTAGCTTGATGCATCTCAACCTTATAACTATTTTATGGACTTTGCAGCTAGTGCAGAATCTTAACTGTTACGTTGTCTTCTTTACATTTTAATCCCCATGCCGCCTTTTGGCGGCTCAAATAGTAATCGTGTGAAATTTAATCGTTCTTAGGTAGTGTCTTTTGTTACCTTAGAACGATTTTTCACACTAACTCTCATGATTCCGCTTCGCGGAATCATAAATCCAGATGAGAAATGCCGTATTTCAGGCATTTCTCGGTGTGAGACTTAGAACTTCTTCGCGAAGCAGCCTTTGCTGCGAGTGATTAGAAGTTCTTCTCACACTAACTCCCATCTGCCTGCTTCAGCAGGCGTACAAATCAGGATGGTGAAATTTTAATTTCACACTATTTTTGCTTTAAAAATGTCGCTAGAAATGTGAGCATTTTATCCATCTCCTCATCTGTACCTATAGAAATACGCAGGTAATTAGCAATGCGTGGCTTATTCCAATACCGAACATATATTTTATTTTTGCGTAGCGCCTCAAAAATTTCCTGTGCTGGAACAGTTTTGTGTGTGGCAAAAATAAAATTTGTCTTTGAATCACCAAATGTAAAGCCAAGTTTTGCAAGTTCCAGTTTTGTCCGCTCTCTTGTCGCAACTACCTTCGCAATATTTTCTCTAAAATACGCCTCATCCATCATTGATGCCACACCTGCTACAATCGTCAATGTATTCATTGTATATGAATTAAAAGAAAATTTTACATCATTTAAATACTGAATTAACTTTGAACTCCCCATTGCATAACCAATACGCATCCCAGCAAGAGAACGCGACTTTGAGAAAGTCTGCACTACAAGCAAATTGTCATATTTTTCAATTAGAGACACACAACTTGCCCCCCCAAAATCTACATACGCCTCATCAATAATAACCACTGAATCTCGATTTGCTGCAATAATCTCCTCAAGAACTGAAACTTCTGCCATCACACCCGTTGGTGCATTGGGATTTGCAAGAACAATACCACCATTTTCTTTCTTGTAATCTTCTATTTTAATACAAAAATTCTCATCCAATGTTTGACATTCATAGGGTATCCTATACAAATCTGCCCATACATCATAAAAGGAATATGTGATATCAGGAAACAAAATCGGCTTCTCAGAATGAAAAAATGTTAAAAAAGACATAGCGAGCACATCATCAGAACCAACCCCAACAAACACTTGATTGTTATCAAGTCCATGATATTGTGCAAGTATATCAACCAGCGCAGATACATTTGGGTCTGGATATTTACGCAATATTTCACAATCAAAATTTCTTATCACTTCTGCGACACCCTGCGCGGGAGAATATGGATTTTCATTGGTATTTAGCTTGATTACATTTTGATCTTTGGGTTGTTCACCTGCCACATAAGGTACTACTTTTTGCACATAATTTTCCCAGTTCATTACAGTCTGCCACTCCTTTTTTGATTTGGTCTTGTTCTACCTGCCAAAACAATACTTGTATCATAACAAATTTTGGAAGTTTATGCAATGTCTGTTGACTCCAAAAGAATTTCATTCTAGTATTAAAATATAGTATATTTTTCCATAAATATGAAATCCTTATACTAAAGCGGAGGTTCAATATGTATTATCTCAAGATTTTTGTCAAAACTTTTTTGTCGCTTTTTGCCATAATGCGTGTCACAGGAATGTCAACAAAAAATCCATGTTCACTCATTGTTTTTCTAATTCTGTTGTATGTATTTGCAAAACTTCACAGTGACCACGTTGAAAGCCACATCATTTCTGGGGATATGACCCTTTCTGTCCTCATTAGTGTATTTTTTAGTATCTTCACAATTTCAGCAACCTATCAAACAATATTAGGAGAAATGGCAAGTATAATCTTCTGTGCCGGCATTCTGCTGCTAACAGGAATCGGACTTTTGATAGTCTATTATTATTTGACGATCTGGTTTTTGCAAGCGGCATCTAGCATAACCCTCACAGGCTCTGGTTACTCTTATGCATGGATTCCTTATCTGGCAGCCTTTATCTGTCTTTTGTGTTGGCTTCCCTATTTTCTATACGAATATCCCGGTGTAATGACACCCGACAGCATCAATCAATATGCCCAAATTATTGGCGCTTATGAATTAAACAATCATCATTCTATTGCGCACACAGCACTCATTGGCATGTTCTACAATATTGGCCTTTCCATTACAAAAGATGCACATACAGGGCTTGCGCTATACACAATTGCACAGATGATTTTTATGGCACTTGCCGCTGGATATGTGATTCGGACGCTGCAAAAAGCAGATGTTATTATGCCCGTTGTATTTCTCACGGTAGGTTTCTATGCTTTAATACCTTACAATGGCGCATTTGCAGTTACCATCTGGAAAGATATCCCTTTTGCAGGCTGTATGACAATTTTTGCAGCCGCCTTAATGCGCTTCCTGCTGCGAGGCAGCTTTGCTGCTTCCTCTGACGCTGTTCCAAAGCTGCGAGTCAGTGAATATTTTACGCTGCTAATCCCCTATGTCCTGTCGGGTACTTTACTTTGTCTATTGCGTACAAATGGGTGGTATATTTTTGTGGTATCTGTTCCATTTATTTTGATTGCATATCGCAAATGGCTCAAAGTGATGCTTCCAATTCATTTAACCATACTGGCGTTTGCCTTGTTTGTCAAGTATCCTGTCATGCATGTATATGAAATCCCGCAAGCAGACTTTGTGGAATCATTATCTATCCCGGTACAACAGATTGCCCGCGTTATTGCAAACGGGGAATCTCTAACTGAAAGTGAGGCCGCCTATGTTCATGCACTAATGGATTTGGAAAAAATTCCGGCTTCTTATCAGCCTGATTGTTCCGACAATATCAAAAATTTAATTCGCCAGAAAGGAATTGCTTCTCTCGAATCAGACAAGGGTAAATTTTTTAAAATGTGGTTTTCTATTGGTATAGAACACCCAAAAGCATATTTTGACGCATATGTGGCACAGACAAATGGATATTGGTATCCTGATGTAGACTATGAAGTCGGATTGGCAGATGGCATCTATCCAAATGAGTTTGAGCTTAACTGGCAACCCATTATCCGTGGAAATATTATTATAAAAATAAAAGAGCTTTTGTTTAAGCTCCCTAAAATATTACCTCTGTATGGACTGTTGTGGAGTATGGGATTTCTATTCTGGCTGATATTACTGCTCACCGCGCTTAGCTTGCGCATGGGAAAACCTGCAAGCGCGCTGGTCTGCCTTCCCTTTCTCCTGCTTATCACTACGCTGTGTATTGCAACTCCAGTCGCAACGGAATTTCGGTATGTGTACGCTGCTTTCTATGCATTGCCATTGCTTATTGTGTCTCCTTTTGTATGGGAACCGAATCGATAAAACTTTAATGTCATAAATTATAGATCTGTAAAAAAGGAACTATAAACTTTTAAGGTTCTTTGTATTAGAATAAAGCAAAACAATCGAGAGAAACATAAGGATATAGTAAAATTCAAACAGCCTGCAGGAGATGTCAGAGGACAAACAAAATCCCGAAAGCTTTATACGCGGCTCGCGAAAACAAATTCATAATGCATGGGCATTGTATCAATCAATGTCCACGCCGTCCCATAAAATCGATCACAAGTCCTGTGAGACAGGTATCATCATACTTTGTTCCCGCATAGACTTCCTCGATGGTAAATTGAAAATGGATCTCCACGCTGTCTGCCGCCTTGATAGTATCAATAAGAGCTACCATCTGTGCGAGTTTTAACTTCGTAATCATATAACTTTTCTATAAGTTTGTCATGTATGTCAGATTCTGTTTCTATTTCCATCTCGACTTCCGTACTATACTGTTCGAAAGTTGTTTGTTGTTCTATTACTGATGCAGGTGTAGACAGATCTTTTGCTGTTTCATTTTTTCCACAAGCAGTCATTAGTATTGTAAGCATAAAAACAGTTGCCTTCCATTGATATTTTCGCAAATCAATTCCCTCCTTAGAAATTTCAACAATTAACTTTGCAGATAACAAGTCCATATTCTTCTCCCCATTGATTATGCACCTTAGAAACTGTAAACAATAACTTTATTATTTCTTTCTAAAAACAAAGGAAAGTACATAACAATTCATTGTATAAGACTTGAAAAAATACAGAATATTAGTAGAGCACTGCAACATGTTCAATCTGGTCCTCATAAATATCAAAAGCAATAATATTTTCATTTGTTCTGTGATGTGCCATATAATACATTCCATCAATTTCTGTAATGTAATATGGCGTTCCGCGCGACACACCAAATTGATCATAAATCTCCTCATAAGTCCCACTTGCAAGGTTCCCAAGATTGTCCGTTCTAAGAATGGTTGCAAAATCCTGATTTTCCTGATTGTCCGTTGACACTGTAATATAATAAAATTTCCCAATCTTTATCAACTGCACCATTCCCGCAATCTGTTTTGCCACTGGATATTCCGCAGTTATTTCAAATCCATCACCGCTGTTATTGATTGTCGCCTTGAAAATCTTTTGATTATTATGCCCTGACACAAAATAAAATTCGTCCTCTATCATTGTAAATGAACGCACATAAACACCAAAAAGTGCATCTATTTTTAAAATTTTTTCTATATAAAGCGAATAATATCCTTTTGGGTCAGGCACATCTGATTTTTTTATGAAATACATTTCTCCTGTGATAGAACTCCACGCTAAAAATACTTCACTTTTCGCATCATATTGTACAAAATGCGGACGCATTCCAATATTTTCAAGCGTTTGCGTATGCACATAATCATTTTGTATTTTCTGAAATACCAACAAGCGATTATTTTCTGTATCATCAACAAGAAACATCACACCGTCTGAAGCAATTGTGTGTGCATAATGAACCTTATCTGTCAATACGTTCCACTGATTTAATGGATCTGTGAGATTTTCATTATAGATTATCTGGTTGTGATAACAGTCTGCGATAAAATAGGTATCATCAACTTTTGTGATATATGTCGCTACATTTAATGTGTCATATGTATTTTTCTGTCCACAAATTACAGGTTCCGACAGCATTCCTTCATAAATGTTGTCTGTCAAATCATTATTGTTCTTAGTCTGCTCCCAGATAATCGTCTGTGCTTCTTTTTTCTCAGTGCAAGCTGACAAAAATACTATTATAATGAAAATCACACTTATAATGTATCTTTTTTTACTCATAAAAATCTCCATTCTTACCAAAATCTGCGAATTTAATGTGAACTCTGTTCACAATGCGTAAACACAATATTTGCAAAACGAACTCCCATCTGCCTGCTTCAGCAGGCGTTCAAATCAGGATGGTGAAATTTTAATTTCACACGAACTCCCATCTGCCTGCTTCAGCAGGCGTACAAATCAGGATGGTGAAATTTTAATTTCACACTATCCCCCATGCCGCCTTTTGGCGGCTCAAATAGA
>CAJUAE010000087.1 GCA_910583965.1 uncultured Lachnospiraceae bacterium | reverse complement strand
TCTATTATGGATTGAAAGATATTTGTTCATATGCGAAAGAATCAGATAATGTAATCATTCATGATGCGGCAAGACCTTTAATTTCTGCAGATATAATAACGAAAAGCTTAAATGCCATAAAGGGTCACGATGGTGTTATGCCTGTACTTCCCATGAAAGATACAATCTATCAGAGTATAGATGGGGAAAAAATTAGTGCATTGCTCGACAGAGATGCACTGTATGCAGGACAGGCGCCAGAAACATTTCGAGTAGGACCATATTTGAAAGCAAATGAAAATCTTTTGCCAGACCAAATACAGAAAATAAAAGGTTCTACAGAGCCGGCAATACTGGCAGGATTGGACATTATAATGATTGCCGGAGACATAGAAAATTTAAAGATTACGACAAAGGGAGATTTGAAACATTTTTGTGAAGTGCTTAGAAGAACATAGCGTGAAAAGTACTTCTAACCGCTCGCAGCAAAGGCTGCTTTGCGGAGAAGTACTAAATTTCACGCCGAGAAATGCCTGAAATACGGCATTTCTCATCTGGATTTATGATTCCGCAAAGCGGAATCATGGGAGTTAGTATGAAATTAAAATTTCACCCATCCTGATTTGTACGTCTGCAAAAGCGGGCAGATGGAAGTTTGTGTGAAACTTAGTACTTCTAACTGCCCGTGGCGGTTTCTGCTCACAGCGAAGGCTGATGGAGCTTAATATGTGAATCTCACTTCAATCGCGCCCGATACTCTGAAGGCGATACTCCTTTCTGCTTCTTGAAAATCCTGCTAAAATATAGAGGGTTTTCATATCCAACAATATTTCCTATCTCTGTCACATTATAATTTGTCGTTTCGAGGAGTATTTGTGCATTGGTGATACGGAGAAAGACAATATATTTCATAGGGGTTGTATTGGTATATTGTTTAAAGCATCGAATAAACCAACTCACACTCATACCTCTTGATGCTGCATACATTTCAACATTAATTTCTGTATTATAATTGTCATTAAAGTATTGGATTGCCTTTTCCATTTCGGTATCCAAATACACATTCTTAATTTTATTTTCTGTGGTCAATTGACGATGAATCAAAATCAAAAGTTGCCGCAGTAGCAGAGTCAGCATTTCTGGATAATCAGATTGATGGCGCTGTAATTCTAAGATCATCTGTTTAAAAATTCGTGTATATTCTAATGATGTTCTTGTGTTGATGACATGCATATTATCTGTGATGCCATAACTGCGGAGCATATTCTTAATATCATTTCCCGTAAAATGAACCCAATACACTTCTGCCTGGTCAATGCCAAAATATTCATATCTCTGTGGTTCTTTTGGGCGATAAATCACCATATTTCCAGCATTTACAATAGTATCTATACCATTATCATTAAAATAAAAATGTGCTTTTCCAGAAGCGATATATAGAATTTGAAAATCCAATCGTCCTTTAGGACGATAAGTTGGCAGACGAGGGTGTGTAAATAAATGGTAAGTTCCACAACTGCCAACGATAAGCGGTTTGCTTTTATCCATAAAATCTATCAGGGAATTATTTAAATAAGCTGAGTTAACATACATTGGATGTGCTCCTCTCATGGAAAGTATATGGATTCATTGTATCATTATGTGCATGTTTTGTCTAATGTAGTTTATGGAAGTTTGAACAGCAAGAAAATATAATAAAATCAAACAAAAATAACATTAACCTAGACGATACCATATGCTAAGAGGATTCGGATACACTTTAAGCGGTCAAAAGACTCTTTCCATAAAAGTATCAAAAAGGTGATGTGAGATTTATAGGAGGGATGTGCAATGATGATACCAAGGTATTTTGAAGACTTAAATATTCTGCATGAGAACACCATGCCAGCAAGAGCATATTATATTCCGGCTTCAAGGCAAGTGGATACATTTGCTGGAAAGCGTGAGGATTCTGACAGGATGCAGTTATTAAATGGAAAGTGGAAATTTCGTTATTTTAAAAGTATCAATGAACTAAACAACGATTTCTTTACACAAGACTACGATATATCTAATGAAAATTTAATTAATGTACCTAGTGTATGGCAGATGGAAGGATACGATTCTCATCAGTATACTAATATTCGCTATCCATTTCCATTTGACCCGCCATATGTACCACAGGATAATCCTTGTGGAACTTATGTGTATCTTTTTGACTATCATGCAGAGCAGAAAGCGCCGAAGGCTTATCTAAATTTTGAGGGAGTGGATTCTTGTTTCTATGTGTGGCTGAATGGAATGTATGTTGGATACAGTCAAGTGTCCCATGCGACAAGCGAGTTTGATGTAAGTGGTGTGATTGTTGAGGGAGTAAACAAGCTGGCAGTACTTGTATTAAAATGGTGTGATGGAAGTTATCTGGAAGACCAAGATAAATTTCGTATGAGTGGGATTTTTCGTGATGTGTATCTGTTAAAACGTCCCGAACAAGCAGTAAGGGACTATTTTGTTAAAACAACAGTTGGGACAGAAACGAAAGGAAGAACAGCGGAGGTTTCAATCCAACTGACATATTTTGAGATAGTAGTTCCCACAAAGGTATATATTTATAACGCAGAAAATGCATTAGAGGCAGAGGCAGTTATAAAGGAAGAAACGGACAAAAATACAGTGGATATTGTTTTGAAAATTGACAATCCAATTTTGTGGAATCCAGAAGATCCTTATCTTTATACTTTGGTGCTTATGACAAAAGCAGAAACCATCACAGACTCTATGGGGATACGCGAGATTTTTATCAAAGATAAATGTGTCTACCTAAATGGAAAAGCGATTAAGTTTCGCGGTGTGAATCGACACGATTCTGATCCAGTAACAGGTGCAACAATTAGTTTGGAACAGATGAAACAAGACTTAATGTTAATGAAACAGCACAATTTTAATGCAATTCGGACAAGTCATTATCCAAATGCACCTGTTTTTTATGAGTTGTGTGACAAGTATGGTTTTCTGGTAATTGACGAAGCAGATATTGAAAGTCATGGTCCTTCTGAGATTTTTCATAAAGATTTTAGTGATTCTAATAAGTTTCATCACTGGAATGGACCGATAGCGGATAATCCTGTATGGGAGATGGCTATTATGGATCGGGTGCAACTTTGCGTTCAGCGGGACAAGAATCGTCCCTGTGTTGTCATCTGGTCCATGGGAAATGAAAGCGCATATGGATGTAATTTTGAGCGGGCGTTACAGTGGACGAAATCGTTTGATAACACTAGATTAACCCATTATGAGAGCGCCAGATACCACAATCGAGATAAGATATATGACTATTCTAATCTGGACTTATATAGCAGAATGTATCCTTCTTTGGATGAGGTTCAGACATATTTGAAAAATGAACCCAAAAAGCCATTTTTATTGTGTGAGTATTGCCATTCAATGGGAAATGGACCGGGTGATTTTGAGGATTATTTTGGATTGATAGAACAAAATGATTTGATGTGTGGTGGTTTTGTGTGGGAGTGGTGCGACCATGCTATTGCATATAGAGAGACAGATGAGGGGAAGGATATCTATTATTATGGTGGAGACCACGGCGAGACAATTCATGATGGAAATTTTTGTGTGGATGGCCTAGTGTATCCTGATCGCACCCCCCACACAGGACTTTTGGAGTATAAAAATGTGTATCGTCCAGCCAGGGTAATATCTTTTGAACAGCAAACACAGGAGCTAAAAATTAAGAATTATATGGAATTTACAGATTTGGCAGTCTATGCTGAAATCCGATATGAAGTAACTTGTGATGGCGACTGTGTAGATTTTGGTGTGCTAATGCCATTTTCTGTAAAGCCGGGTGAGGTTAGAAGCACTTGGTTAAACATTACGATACCACAGAAAGGACGTTCTTATTTAAAGATATCTTACTATCTGCGTCGGGAAACAGAATTGGTTCCAGCAGGGCACCTGTTGGGATTTGATGAGATACCTTTGCATACAGAAGATGACAGAAATCAAACTACAGTGCGCCTTATGGAGTTTCATGAATTAGAGCGAGAGAACATTTTTGTGCAGGAGACAGAAACGGAAATTCGCTGCGAGGGAGAGAATTTTACATATATATTTGATAAGTGCACAGGACTTTTTTCACAGATTAATTATGCTGGAAAGACCTATCTGAACCAGCCGATGGAATTGAACATCTGGAGAGCACCGACAGATAATGACATGTATATTAAGAAGGAATGGCAACGGGCACGCTATGATCATGCATACACAAGAGCGTATCATACTACGGTTTGTCAGACAGAGGAAAATGTGATTATACATTGTACAGCATCGATGTTAGCAGATTCTGTACAGCGTATGATGAATTTGCAAATGACGTGGAAGATTGACAACAACGGAGGAATCTGCGTGGATCTTCTGGTGAAACGTAATTTGGAATTTCCAATTTTACCGCGATTTGGTATTCGGTTGTTTTTAAAGCAAGATTTTGAAAGGATTACATATTATGGCATGGGTCCTACAGAAAGTTATCCAGATAAATGCAGGGCAGCTAGTCATGGACGGTATTGTGCGAATGTAGCAGACTTACACGAACCTTATATTCGACCGCAGGAAAATGGAAGTCATATAGATTGTGATTATGTGTTACTGACAGATGGCAAATTTGTTTTTGCGGCAGTCTCAAATCATACTTTTTCTTATAATGCTTCTATCTATACACAAGAAGAATTGCAACAGAAAGCACATAATTATGCGCTGAAAGAAGCAGGAAGCACAGTGTTATGCCTTGACTATGCACAAAACGGCATTGGTTCAAACAGTTGTGGGCCAGAAGTGTTGGACCAATATCAGTTTGGAGAGGAAGAATTTTTATTTACAGTGAAGCTGGTATTTTATGAAAAAGACTTGGACGAATAACTTTAGAATGTATAAAGACTTTTGGTGCCTTTTTATATTTGTTTTTACAGTAGATTCTGAAAGGCTATATCATTGAAAGGAGGAAATAAATTATGCAGGAAAAAACATATTTAAAGTGGTATAACAAGGTAGGATATGGCTCCGGCGATATTGCAGGCAATGTGGTGTATGCGTTTTTATCTTCTTTTATCATGATTTATCTAACCAATACAGTTGGATTAAATCCTGGTATTGTTGGATCACTTATCGCAGCTTCAAAATTTTTTGATGGTGTGACAGATATTTTTTTCGGGGCGATGATTGACAAGACAAAGACCAAGCTTGGCAAGGCAAGACCATGGATGCTTTATGCCTATATTGGTTGTGCTGTGACATTGGTTGCAATTTTTGCGATTCCAGTCAATATGGGAAAAACGTCACAGTATATTTGGTTTTTTATCGCATATACTTTGCTGAATGCAGTGTTTTATACAGCAAATAATATCGCGTATTCTGCGCTTACTGCACTGGTCACAAAGAATAGCAAGGAGCGAGTACAGATGGGATCATATCGGTTTATTTTTGCCTTTGCGACGAGTCTGTTAATACAATCTATTACAGTGGGTGCCGTGGCTGCTTTAGGCGGTGGGGCAGCAGGATGGCGAACAATGGCGATTATCTATGCGGTGATTGGTCTGGTTGTGAATACAATATCTGTTCTGTCCGTGAAAGAGTTGTCAGAGGATGAGCTGAGTGCAACCGAGTCAGAGAAAACAGAATTATTAGAGAAATGCGGGTTAATTGATGCCGCAAAGCTTTTAATTTCCAATAAGTATTACCTGATGATCTGCGGTGTTTATATCTTGCAGCAGGTGTATACAACAATGATTAATATGGGTATTTATTATATGACTTATGTTTTGAAGAATGAAAATCTATATGGGGTATTCTCATGGGCAATTAATATTCCACTAATTATAGCACTTGTTTTTACACCAGCTCTGGTCGCTCGATGGAAAGGAATGTACAAACTGAATCTTAGGGGGTATATGCTTGGCATGCTTGGCAGGGCATTAGTAATTGTGGCAGGATATCTGCAAAGTGTTCCTTTGATGCTGTTGTTTACTGCGGTGGCAGCTGCTGGTCAGGGACCATGGCAAGGGGATATGAATGCAGTGATCGCTTCTTGTTCTGAGTATACCTATCTAACAAAACGTAAGCGGGTGGATGGTACAATGTATTCTTGTACATCATTGGGAGTGAAATTAGGGGGTGGACTTGGAACAGCAGTTGCTGGATGGCTTCTTGCAGCGAGCGGATTTGATGGGACAGCATTGACACAGCCAGATTCTTGTATTCAAATGTTGTATTTTATGTATCTTTGGCTTCCAATGATTATTAGTCTTATTATAACCTTTGTTCTCTCCAAAATGAATGTAGAACAGGCAAATGCAAAATTGCGAGATAGCTTTTGATTACAGGGGTATTTAAATCTTTAATAATCGGTTATTTTAGCTTTCATACTCTGTATAGATCACATATAATATGTGTTCTATACAGAGTTTTTTATATACATGGGTGGGAAGAAGAATTACGCAGTAGAAACTGTCCCTGTCCAATACACAGCAAAGGAAGAAATCTTTTCGACTTGATGTGCTATGAACTTCCATTTTGGTGGCAGATAAGCATCTCAACTATTACGTCACAAAGAGATAAAAAAAGATAAAATTTGTTTTAAAATGAGAGTGAGACAATGATGTATTGCTTTTTTGTTGACCCATTATAAAGATATGCGTATAATATCATATAGAAGATTTGGTTCGTTTTCATTGGTGTAGAACGGAGATAACGTATGAGAAAAAAACAAGACAAAAGCAAAATAAATGGCAGTTTTTCACTGCTTATTTCAATTATTGTTGTATTTTGTATTTTGGGAACAGTTGTGTTTTCTGTATCGCGCAAGATTTCTGTGGAAATGTCAGATTCTGCGATTCAGAATTTAAGTGAGAGTTTGGATTTGATTGAGTGTACAATCGAATCCATTCTAAATAGTGAAGCCCAATTTCAACGGTTGATGGCGCAAGAGATTGCGCAGGTGTCAGACCCCGAAGCATATATCCGCACTTACCAGAAAAATCAAATAATGATGAAAATATCTCTGATATATGCAGGGAAAACGGAGGGAATTTCTCATACAGGAGAAGTGTTTACAGAGGCGGGGTTGGATTTTTCTGCAGGAAAAACAGTAGATGGACTGGCAGTTTCTAAATCTTACACAAACTATATGGGAACATGGGCATACACTATAAAATGTCCAGTGATTCGGGATGGAGAAGATATTGCTTTTCTTTATATTGAATATATTTATGACTTCCTTGACAAATCGTTACCCAATGGATTTTATAACAAACGAGCATTGCTCTACATAATGGATGCGGAGAGTGAACGATTGGTATTAAAACCGAAGGGAATGGGTGAACGCAGTGCGGGACATCTAAATTTGGAAGATTTTTTTGAGGCAAATGATATATTTGAGGAGGAACTCCGAACAGAAGTTTATGAGAGTGTGGACAATGGGAAAAACATTATGTTTCGTCATGATATTCGCGGTGTGCATTCTCTGATTTATATGTGGTCTGTGAATCAGGGTTCTCTCTATTTGATTGGTTATGTGCCAATTAATGCAATTCAGCAGGAAGGGAAAACAGTGAACCAAAATATTATGATTGTAGTTTTGGTAATGTTGATTGCATTTTTTCTGTGTTGTCTGTTGTATTATATTAATCAAAGACAACAGAATAAAATTAGAAAAGAACGAGAAAATGAGCGAGAAATACATAATCAACAGCTTGCGGAAGCTTTGCAGGCTGCACAGATTGCGAGCAATTCTAAAACAATGTTTCTCTCAAATATGTCACACGATATCCGCACACCAATGAACGCGGTAATTGGATTTACAACGCTACTTGCAAAAGATGCAGAGAGTCCAGAAAAAGTGCGCGAGTACACAAAGAAAATTATGGCTTCTGGCCAACATTTGCTTAGTCTGATTAATGATATTCTAGATGTCTCAAAGATTGAGAGTGGAAAGGTTGTGCTCTCGGTGGATGAGTTTACGCTCAATGATTTGGTATCTTCTGTGGATGCGATTATCCGACCAATGGCAACTGCTAGAAAACAAAAGTTTCATGTGGAAGTGACAGGTATTAAACATGAATATCTGACAGGGGATGAGACAAGAATTAACCAGATTTTGATTAATTTGCTTTCCAATGCTGTGAAATATACACAGGAAGGCGGGAATATTTGGTTTCGTATGATTGGGATGAAACAGCGTTCGCCGCAGTATGAACATATCCGAATTGAAGTACAAGATGACGGTTATGGAATGACTCCAGAATATCTAAAGATTTTGTTTGATGCGTTTACCAGAGCAGAGAATAGTACGACAAATAAGATACAAGGAACTGGACTTGGCATGGCGATTACAAAAAATATTGTGGAGCTGATGGGTGGAACGATTGATGTGTCAAGTGAAGTGAATAAGGGAACGTGTTTTCGGGTAGAATTAGAGTTGCGTATACCAGAACGACAAACAAATAAACAATTCTGGGAGGAAAATAATATTTCTCAAATCCTAGCAGTGGATAATGATGAAACAATTTGTGAGAACATTCATATGTTAATGAAAGATACTGGGGTTGTTATAGATACTGTTTCTAGTGCAAAGATGGCATTGAATTTACTAAAAGAAAATAATACAGATAAATTTGCATATCAGTTGCTTTTGATTGATTGGAATGTTGTGGATAAAGAAGGCATTGCGTGTGTGAAGGATATACGCAATTGTATCCCAAAAGAAGTCCCAATTTTATTTCTTGTAGAGTGTGACGCAGAAGGGGTGGAGGAAGCACTTGCAATAGAGAATACAAAGATATTCACAAAACCGTTTTTGGTATGTGCTTTTCACGAAAAGATATTAGAATTTCGAACAGAACATAATGAAGAACATTCAATAGAAACTATGAATAGTAATGGTCTGGAAGGTTTGCGTTTTCTTGCAGCGGAAGACAATGAAATTAATGCGGAGATTCTAAAAGAAATTTTGGAGATGGAGGGAGCATACTGTGAGATTGTGGAGAATGGCAAATTGGCAGTGGAACGATTTGAACATGCAGAGAAAGAAGCGTTTGACGCAATTTTAATGGATGTTCAAATGCCAGTTATGAATGGATATGATGCGACAAGAGCAATCAGGGCACTTTCAAAGGAAGATGCAAGAAAAATTCCAATTATTGCTATGACGGCAAATGCCTTTGCGGAGGATGAGAAAGAGGCGCTGGATGCAGGTATGAATGTGCATTTGGCGAAACCTATTGATGTAGAACTGCTAAAAAAAGTGATTCATCAATATGTGGTTAGAAAGGAATAAACTATGAATAAAAGTTCGATAATGTTTTGTATTGTGGGAATGACTGTGTTGATGTTGGCTGCCTGTGGGAAAGAAAAAAATACAAGTGACAGTGTAATGACATTTGACAAAAAGGACGAGCGGGTTGTGACGTTGTTTAGTCCTATGGAGAAGTCTATGCCAGATGTTGATAATGTAGCAAGAAGTGCATCAGAAAAGACGGTTATTATGGCAGAGGAAAAATTGGGGGTGACAGTGAACTATATCACGTACACAGCAGAAGACTATCAAGATAGGACTTATGATGAGATAACGCTTGACAGAGTGCGCAATAATATGGATGATTTGTATTTACTCAATCCTGATACAATTCAAATTTTGGCAGAAGAAGACAAATTAATGGACTTGTCTGAACTTGATAGTGCGAAGAATTTGCGCGATGTGGTGAAATCTGCAAATGTAGTGGATGGTAAATTGGTGGCGATTCCACAGGAAGTTGTAGCGTATGGTCTGTTTATCAATAAGGATTTGTTTGACCAGTATCAACTAGAGTTACCTGAGACGCCAGAGGATTTTTTAGAATGTTGTCGAGTGTTCAAGGAGAATGGAATTGAGACCCCAGTTGGTGCGAACCGTTGGTGGCTTGAGACATTTGTCCTTGCACAGGCATTTGCGGATTTGTATAATGGTGGGAATACTGAGGCGGAGATTGCCGCACTCAATAGTGGAGAGAAAAAATACAGTGATTATATGCGCCCTGGATTTGAATTTCTTCAGGAAATGATTGACTGTGGATATATCGATGCGAAAAAGGCGTATGAGAGCGAGGCGATTGAGGGAGAAGGGGCAGATTTTCTGGCTGAAAAGACGCCGATTGTCATGGCTTATTGGAGTGCGGCAAACAGTGAGACTGCTTATGGAAATCCAGATTTCAATATGGTGGTAATTGGATTTCCAAGCAATCGTGGACAGATGCCAGTGATGCCAATGACAGGTATTGGAGTTGGGATAAATGCAGCGCACGCCGAGGAGGCGATGAAGACGCTAGACATTATGGTTTCTGACAAGGCGCTGCAGTTGTATGCGGAGACCAACAAAGTAATCTCGCCTTCCAAAAATGTCTCCGTGGAGTGCATTCCAGCATTAAAACCGCTAAATGACAGAATTAATGAAAATGTTTTTGTGCTGGGTTCCAACGCAAGTATGAAACTAGAACAGTGGGGAAATACGTGTATTGTAGTGCGGAAGCTGCTAAACGGTGCGACTGTGGATGAATGTATGGCAGAGTTTGACCGATTGCAGGCAGAAACAATAGGGAAATGAAAAAAAGGTGTAAAGTCTTTTGAACTTTACACCTTTTTTTGCGCTTTTAAGGAATTTTAAAATAGAATCCCTTTATGATTCGGTGGATTGGGTATCAGCAGCGTTCTGTGCTACCATAACTTGCATTGCTGCAAGAATAACCTGCAACTGCCGGTCGGTACATTTATGTGCATAGTTGTTGATTTCCTGTATCAATGGGGTGTCATTTGCAGACAGAAACATAAGGCTGTCCAAAGACAAGTTCAAAATATCGCACAATTTAAAAAGTACTTTGATCGATGGCATACGGTGTTCGCTTTCCAAATGCATATAGTGAACAGGGGAAATATCCACCATCTCTGCAACCTGTTCTTGTGTCAGATTCATTTTGATACGCGCTGTGCGTATTGCAGTTCCCAAGACTCCTTTTTCCATTTTCTTGTTCTCCTTGTTCTCCTTCTTGTTTTTAAGTTTTTTTAGCGCTACTTATACTCACGACAGATAAAATCTGCCGTGAGTATCGCGCCAACCGCAGCCGCAAAGCGGCATAGTTCCTTATGCGGTTGTGCGCATCGCATTATACTGAGCGGTCAGTCTTTTTGACCGCCAGTATAACATGTTCGGAACATGCTGAATTAAGCATATAGAGAATAGAATTTGATGAAAACAAGCTAACAGGGAAATAAAAGTCTCAATGAGATATTAGAGTTTGTAAAAAATATGTTAAAATTCTTAAAAGTTAGTTCTCTGTATGAGATAGAAAACAAAATAATTTTTAAAATGCTTTTAAAGAGATTTTGTATAGATTTGAAAAACCCTTTTATTTTGAGGGCTATAATACTTGTCCTGTTTGAAAGAAATACTGGAAAATACTTTCAAATATAAAAAAATAGTTGCAATTTCTCTTAGAAGGAAATATAATATCTCTTAAAGAGAACAAAGCCATCTCTTTGAGAGATAAATTTTGTGCTTTGTCTGGAAAAGAAGAACGATATTAAGAGAAGGAGCTTGTGTTAACATGTCAAAAAAAGGAGGAAAAGCAATACTATTAGTATGGCTTTTGGTATTGACTATTGTGGTGCAGCCAATTTCGGCAAATGCTATGACAGTATTTGAAAGTGATGGTATTTATCATGAGGAGGGATATATTGTTATAGGAGAAAGTCATTGCGCTTTGGCGGCACATGGCGTTGGCATGAAGGCGGAATCCATTGGAAATGTTTTTCATTTGGGAGAGAACAATGATATTTACTATGAACATCGCTGGGACAGTAGCAGAGAAGTCACTAAGCAAGGGGACCCCAACACCTTTACGATGAAGGGAAACCTATTTTTTGTTTTTGAGGGGAATAACGGTGGCGTAGATGATGTAATTCAGACAAGCCAGAAGTATATCTACAGTGATGGAAAGGGAAATCGAGGACGTGGAGTGCAAAAAATTCACGAGATTATGGATACCAATCCCAATATTGCACACTGGAATATTATTTCGTTTCATGGGGCAGTATCTGCCTCGAAAGGATCGAAAACGATTGCAGATTACTATGTTAATTCTTACCGAAATTGGATGAACTATGAATTTCCTAAGGCGGAATGTTATTTTCTCTCTGTGTCAACCATGACCAAATATTACAAGAGCACGCCGGATAAGAATGTGTTTAACAATACAATCAAAGCGGCGTTTCCAGATCGTTTTCTGGATTATACGAATTTTTATAAAGCAAGAGTTTCTAAGAGGATGATAGACACCATTCACTTTGACCATGAAACCTATGTGGATTTAATTACAGATATTATCACAAAAATCATACAAATGCAAAAGACAGCAGAGCAGCCACAAGTACCAGAAGAAATACCGGAAATATCAGAAACGCCAGAAATGCCAATAGCGTTTACAGTGATGGATGTGCAGGCAGTATTCTGCACAAATGAGCAGACGGTTATCTATGAACAGCCATCTTTGAATAGTAATGTGATTCTAGCATCTTGTGAGGCAGGGCTTCCTGTTCAAGTGACAGGTATTACGGATAATGGATTTTTCCGTGTCTGTGTAAGTCCTGATGGAACACAATCCTATGTGGCAGGTGCCGGTCTGACATCTATGCCATAGGAGGAGCCGAAATGAGAATATTTTATAAGGATATCCAGAAAAAATGCAGTCTGTGGATTGTGGTGTTTTTGCTGGCAGTGTTCAGCCATGGAACAATGCTTTTAGGTGGGAGCATTGGCATAGATACAGAGGATATTATCGCGTTACAGAGTGCATTTTATGAGGGATGGCTTTCGGTAGGAAGGCAAGGGTTGGTTTTTCTGAAATGGCTGTTTGGGACAAGTATTTTTAATCCACAGTTGGCAGGCGTGATGACACTGTTGTTTTTGACAGTAGCGTGTATGTTCTGGACAAGTCTTTTTTCCTGTATATCAGGAAAATCCAGTCCATTAGCCACATTTATTTTTTCTGCGCTGCTGCTTGTCTCGCCAATGATAACAGAACAGGTGTACTTTAAATTACAATCTATGGAAGTAACATTTGGATTTTGTCTGATGGCAGTTAGTCTATTTTTTGTTTACTGGGCTGCCATAACAAAAGTTCGCAGAAAAAAGTATTTGTTTCTTTTGGGTTCTGTTATTTTAAATATTATTTTATTTAGTTTGTATCAGGTAATGGTTCCACTATTCCTTTTTGGTGCGTCAGCCTGTTTTTTTCTGTATTGCTTTTTCCAAGAAGACGCATCTGCGGAAATTATGAAAAAACTGGGTGTTTTTTATCTGATTGCATTTTTTGCTGGATTTGTGCTGAATCAGACGTTTACAATCATTTGTTTCAGTGGAGAAACGGATTATCTGACCACACAGGTACAATGGTTTACACAGCCCTTTATAGACAGTTTGATTAGTATCTGCCGGCATGTTAAGGTTGTCCTGTTGGGAGAGGGGATATATTATTCTAAATTTTATCCCTTGGGTTGTCTGCTCTTAATAGGAATTGTGCTGTATCGCGGCAGGGATCACAAAAATAAGGCAGCGTATAGGGGAAGTGTTGTTGGTTTGCTAATGACAATCGCAACACCTTTTTATATGACTGTGCTCTGTGCGGGGGAACCAGTGCGGCGCTCGCAGATGGTAATGCCGTTTGCACTTGCGTTTGTCGCGTATGTGCTTATTTTACAGAAGCGTGGAAACAAACGTGCTGTGCTGTTAATACTGTGTATGGTGACAGGATATGTGCAGTTGTCAAATACAATGCGGTTAAATTATACAGATAGTGTGCGCTATGAAAGTGATGTGCGGACTGCATATGCGCTTATGGAAGATTTGAATGAATTAGGAGAAAAAGCGCATGTATATCCAATTGTTTTTATTGGAAAGCGCCCTGCAGAATTAAACAATTCCTGTGTTGTAGGGGAGACAATTGGATCTTCTTTTTTTGAGCAGGATGCAGAAGTAGAACCTAGAGGATTTTACAGCACGCGCAGAATGATTCATTTTATGCATGTGCTGGGTGGAGATTATCACCGCGGGGACGAAACACACGCATTAAAGGCAGCAGAGTACAGTAAGCATATGGAAATCTGGCCCAAGGAGGGCAGCATTGTCTTGCAGGATGAATGTATTATTGTAAAGTTAAGTGATTAAGCGCAGAGATTTCTGATTTTAGACTGAGCAATCAAAAAGATTGACAATATTATATACTCACGACAGATAAAATCTGCCGTGAGTATCGCGCCAGCCGCAGCCGCGAAGCGGCATATTTCCTTATGCGGCTGTG
>CAJUAE010000086.1 GCA_910583965.1 uncultured Lachnospiraceae bacterium | reverse complement strand
TGGAGGACTTTATAGAATATTGCAGATAAGATAATTCCATGATACAATAATTCATAGAATTAGATAGTAGAAAGTGAGAGGAATACGCAGAAATATGAACTATTATTTTATTGACTACGAAAATGTTCATGCAGATGGTTTTATTGGGATAGAAAATTTGGGTGAAAATGATATTATCTGTGTGATGTACACAGAACAAAGCAAGACTTTTTCTTTGGAGTTGGTGGAGAAAATTGTAACGCAGAAAGCAAAATTAGAATCTTATAAGGCAGGAACTGGCGCAAAAAATTCACTGGATTTTCAGTTGGCATCGTATCTGGGATATATGATTGCAAAAGGTGAGGAGACAGAGAATTATTTTTATATTGTATCGCGGGATACGGGTTTCAACCACCTGGTTGATTTCTGGGCGCAGCGCGATATCAATGTGAAAAGGATTATTAATTTTGCAGAGAATGAGAAAGATCCGAACATGGTAGTGCTCACAGAAGAACCAAAAGCGAAAGCAAAAAGCAAATCCAAGGTTTCTGACACAAATAAAGCGACAAAGGAAGAACTTTTGCAGTATCTCACAGAGGAGGAATACTCAGATAAAATACTTGAAATATTTAATAGTTACAAGACAAAAGTAGCAATTAATAATGGTCTTAGCAAAGAGTTTCGGGACAGTCAGAAAAGCAGTGCGATCTATAAAAAATTGAAAGTTCTCTTAAAGGAGAAGCAGAAATCTTAATGAATATTGAAATTGGACAAGACATCCAATGACATTTAAGAAAAATACAGGTATGATAATAGTATTATAAAATTAAAATACAATAGGGAGGATGCAAACATATGAGTGATAAGATTTTTTCTTCTCTTGATATGATAATGACAGGACAGATATTGAAAAATAATATAAAGAAGTGTGGTTATACGGTGCGAGAAATTCAGAAATTGTTGAATTTGTCTTGCCCGCAGCCAATTTACAGGTGGATGCGAGGTCGCACAATGCCATCTCTGGATAATCTGTATATGCTAAGTTCTATTTTAGGGGTGCATATGGAAGATTTACTGCTGCCAAAACAGGATGAGGTATGGCTGCTCCAATGGGATGAGAATAATCAGGAGAGCCGCCGTCTAAAAGCATATGAGCAGCAAAGAGAACAGTCATTTTATAAATGAGGAAACAAAGCATATGGAAACAGAGCATAAAGTCATAATTACAGAGGACGCTAAAGCTGCTCAGTATTATGCTGTCAATCAGATTCCCTATGTTGTTTGGCTCAATGAAAAGAATCGGGAGCAACATTTTCCAAGTGGTGCTTACTGTGTTGAGAAGTTGAGTGATATTGACGCGCAGTATCTTGACAGAGTGTACAGGCGCGTAAAGGGGATTCCGTGGGATATTACAGAGACACCGCGCTTGCGGATTCGTGAGATAACAGTTGCGGATGTGCCGCAGTTGTATGAGCTTTATCGTGATGCAAGTATCACACAGTTTATGGAGCCGCTTTTTGCGGAGCCAGAACAGGAGATTATCTATACCAAAGAGTATATTAAGAATATTTATGGATTTTATGGCTATGGTATGTGGGTGATTGAAAGCAAGGAAAATGGAAAGGTTGTAGGAAGGGCTGGCCTGGAATACAAGGAGGGATTTAGCGGATTAGAGCTGGGATTTATGTTGGGAGTAGCATACCAACATAAAGGTTTTGCGTATGAGGCGTGCAGTGCTATACTTTCTTATGGAATTACAGAGTTGGAACAGAAGACATACTGTTCTTTTGTTGACAAGGATAACAAGCCTTCTATTCGTCTGTGTGAGCGGCTGGGATTTGAACAACATGGAAAAGTGTTGCTGCATAATTTCGACGGATTGACGGTAGAGAAGGAATATTTGCAGTATGAGTACACTGCGAACTAGACAAAAATGGTAGGAAAATTAAGTTGCATACAAATGATAAAATTTAATAATTTATCGCGACTATTCCCAACAACTTATTTCATTTTGGGTGCCCGAAAAAATCAAATATACAAAATGCCTTATATGAACAGATGTTCAATAACATTTTGTATATTCAATTTTGCATGGCTGAACTGTTACGTAACATTATATAATTGTCTCGATGGAAATATCTTTTCGATTGGAAAGTTGCAAAATACTGTGATAATAGTTTTGCTGTAAATCGAGAATTTCGTTGTTCTCTGTGCAGATAACAGGTCTGGAATAGTGATCTGGATTGATAAAGATAACATTTCCTTCCATACCATTGCTAAGTGTGACTCTGTGATTGAGATAGGAGTTTGACACATTTTCAAGGAATGTAAGGATATATTTCATATCATATTTTTGGATTCCATCATCTTCAAAGTACTTGATCACAGCAAAAGGGCACATTGCTGTGTGATATACCCGCTCGCTTGTCATAGCATCAAAGATATCTGCAATTGTAACAATCTTAGAAAAACGGTCAATCTCATCACCTGCTAGACCATAAGGATATCCACTTCCATCACATTTTTCATGGTGCATTAGTGCTGTATTTTTAACTGCTTCAGGAATATTGTGGTATTTTCCTAGTAGATGATACCCTTCTATTGTGTGTGTCTTGATAATCTCAAACTCATCTGGTGTTAGTTTTCCGGGCTTGCGCAGGATTCCATTAGGGAGTATAAATTTGCCAATGTCATGAAACAGTCCGCAGGCTGCCGCCATCATTTGGTCGGCTTTCGAGAAATGCAGCCAGCGCGCAAGGACATTTGCAATCAGAGCAACGTCGATACAATGCGCATAGACAGAATCTTTGATATTGTGCATATTTAATAACATATCAAAAACACTAACTTCCTTCTCATCTTGATATAAAAGTGCCATTGTTTCTTTTAATAAGTCGTTTGCGTGAAATGGCTCATTGCGGTATAGTGATTTCATAAGGTTATTTTGATAGTGTTCGGCGCACCGTTCAAAATCTTGGGAAAAATGCTGAAACTGTTTGCTCTCTCGGATCCTTTCCTTGTTGGATTGATTATCTAGGGGTGCCAAAGGGAAATCTGCAGTAAAGGCGTTTTGATTTACGGCGACCATAGGAGAAGAAAGTCCCTGAAGAAAATCATTCTTCAAATTATCTTCTATATTGGCATAATATATGGAATATCCTTCCAGTCGTGATATAATATTTTCTGTGAGAACTACACCTTTTGGAATGAGAGTTTTTTGATTGTGGATTAGAATATCCTCAGCAGTCACCATGCCAGGTATAAGTTCTGCAATGGGGATTTGTTTCATAAACCGCCCCCCTTTCTAATTTTATTTTAGCCGTTCATAGAAAAAAAGTCAAATATTAGGAGGTAATTACATGAAAAAATACACCAATATCTACAAATTATCTGACAATAAGTTTCTCAATCTGTTTAAACTGGATGCCCTGACAGACAGTGGTCGCCCGTTTGATTATTTTTTTGTATCACGCAGAAAGGCAGAGGAAATTAAATTGTTGACAGGGGACAGCGCAGCAGAAGGGGTTGTGATTTATCCGATTTTAAAGGAAGATCCAGAAAAAATTGTTCTAATTCGACAGTATCGCTATCCTTTGGGAGACTATTTGTATGAGCTTCCAGCAGGACTGATTGATGCAGGGGAGACGCCTGACATGGCAGCTATACGAGAGATGAAAGAGGAGACAGGACTTTCTTTTGAGGTTTATACGGGAGGCGATGCCGCCTACAGACGTTCTTTTTTTATGGGAGCCGGGTTTACAGATGAGAGCTGCAATGCAGTTTTTGGGTATGCAAGTGGTATCATTAACCGCAAGGAAATGGAAGATACGGAATCGATACAAGCTATGATTGTGGATAAGTGTGAGGCGAAACGTATTTTGAAGGAGGAAAAAGTTTCGATTAGGGCAGCTTATCTACTAATAAATTTTTTGCATGCAGAGCAGAGTGCACCATTTGCGTTTTTAGATGAATAAATTATTACTTTTGATGGGTTAGGAATGCACATTTTATAAACACACAATTTAGAGATGAAGGCGATTTTTGCGAGGCAAAATTTTCCATAATAACCTATGAACAGTTCCATGCTAGGAATAGTAACAATGAATTTGACATTTGATTAAGCATAAACTATACTATTGTATAGAATTGTAGAAACAGTATATGAAAATCAACAAATTATAACTTAAAGTCTGATACGATGACTGGAAAGGGGCAGGATTCTACAGATGAAGAAGGTAACGATACAGGATATTGCGGCTGAGATGGGGCTGAGTCGCAATACTGTTGCAAAGGCACTTAATGGCGGATTAGTTTCTCCACAGACGAGACATGCTGTTGTACAGAAAGCGTGGCAGATGGGGTATACGAAATTGGATGAAAGTCTTGTGGAGGAAGTGAAATCGACTTACCGCAGAGCAAACACAGGGACGATTCTGGTACTATTTAATCACATGCAGTCCGCATTTTGGACAAGGGCGCTGGCAGGGATTAGCAATGCGGTGAACGACGAGGGATATCGTATGCAGTTGCATGTGGTGGATGAGCGGGATAAAGATGGTGAGGATACAGGCAGACTAATTGCAGATGATGTAAAAGGAATTATTTTTCTAAGCGTTTTTCCGGCAAAATTTGTGAAAGGAATTGGGCGAAAAAAACTACCAATGACCTTTTTTAACAGTCCTGTCAATGCGCGCGAGTATATTCGTCTTGGTGATGTCATCAATGTGGAAGGATTTTATTCTATGAGTATATTGACCGAATATGTGATTAGACAAAAAGGTTGTACTCGCTTTGCATATATTGGATTTGCAGAAGGATCGCGCATGATTCAAGCGCGGTATCTGGGATTTTTGAATGCATGCAATCAGAACAACATCCAGTTGGACGAGAGACTTCAATATACACGTCCTGCCAATAGTTTCAGTTTTAGTTATGCTATGGTGGAAGAAGTTATTAAGAGGATTCCTTATATTCCAGACGCGGTGGTTTGTGAGGATGATGATGTGGCAAAGAACGTTGCTCTTGCACTTTTGCAGCGTGATCCGCAGGCAGCCAGAAGATTGGTGATTACAGGATTTAACAATACGTTGGAGGCAGATTTTTTTAAAAATGATATTATCACGGTGGATGTGCGGATTGAGGAGATGGGGAAACGTCTGGTGAAATCTGTGATTGATCGGGTTAAATGCCCGACAATGGACATTTCATTTACAACAATAGCAACCTATCCCAAAATATAGGGAAAAGTTTTCAGATTGTCGATGACAATGGAGGGAATACGTGATATAATTTCGATATCTACATAACGTGGTAATAAAAACGCCGTATAGAGTACGGTGTAAAATTTCAGCGTTAAATAAAAGATGAGAGGTTTTTATTCATGGATTACAAGATAGTAACAGATGGCTCTTGCGATTTGCCGCCCGAACTATGTATGGAGAAACAAGTCGATGTAGTTCCCTTTTATGTATCTTTTGACAGTGAGACATATCAGAAAGAAATTGCGGAAATTCCTATTCGGGATTTTTATGAACAGATGGTGGCGAATCCTACGATGTTTCCTAAGTCGTCCATGCCTTCTGTACAGGATTATGTGGATGTTTTTCAGCCGATTGTCGAGGAAGGAAAGGCAATTATTTGTATTTGTATCACAACAAAATTTAGTGGTTCTTATCAATCCGCTATGAATGCAAAAGAAATAATTTTGGAGAGTGTGCCGGATGCACAGATAACAGTATTAGATTCTACAATCAATACTGTACTTCAGGGAATTTTTGTACTTGAGGCAATTAAGATGTATGAGGCGCAGCTTCCATATGAGACAGTGATTGAGAGACTTGAGTCGATTAAAAGTACTGGACGCATCTTTTTTACAGTGGGAAATATTGATTATCTTAAACATGGTGGGCGCATTGGCAAGCTGGCAGGAATTGCGGGTTCTATGTTGGGAATCCGACCATTAATTACGCTTAAGGAGGGAGAAATTTTTCCGTCTGGGCTGGCAAGAAGCCGCAAGAAATCCCTTGAGAAAGTATATGAGCTATTGTGGCAGTATCTTCAAGAAGTTCATGCAAAACCGGAAACTTATAGCATCTGTGTAGGGTATGGATACGATATTGCAGAGGCAGAGGAATTTCGCAAAGGTGCAGTTCATTATCTCAATGCAAAAGGGTATGTGATCGCAGATGCAGAGTTGTCTAAATATCAAATTGGAGCGACAATCAGCGTCCATACAGGCCCCTATCCATTGGGATTTGGCGTGATTAAAAAAGGCATGTAAGAGACTGAGAAAGAGGAGAGGATATGGCAGTATACAATTTAGAGAATGCACAGATTGGAATCTGTGTGGATTCTTTTGGTGCAGAGTTAAAATCACTTAAAAAATTAGCATCTAATGTAGAATATATGTGGGATGCAAATCCTGTATATTGGAAGCGGACTTCTCCAGTGCTATTTCCAATTGTTGGGAGTCTAAATAATGGTTGCTATCGCTATGATAACAAGGAATATCCAATGTCTCAGCATGGATTTGCTAGGGATATGGAGTTTTCACTTTTGCGACAGACAGAGGATGAATTGATTTTTGGACTGCAATCCAATGAGGAAACAAAAACCAAATATCCATTTGACTTTGCGCTAGAACTTGGTTATAAACTTCAGGAAAATCATCTTATTGTTTCCTGGAAGGTGATAAATTGTGATAACAAGGAGATGTATTTTAGTATTGGTGGACACCCTGCATTTTTATGTCCCATAGATAAAAAAGAAGCACAGACAGAGTGTAAGTTATTGTTTGATGCCAAAGATAAGATAATGTCTGCTATTATTTGTGATAAGGGAACATTAGTATCGCACACAAAAGAGTTTGCTCTAAAAGATGGAATGATGGATATCACAGCAGATCTTTTTAATGAGGATGCACTAATTATTGAACACAATCAGGCACACAAAGTATCCCTTTGCGACAAAGAGGGACAGCCTTATCTGACAGTGAGCTTTGATGCGCCGCTTTTTGGCGTGTGGTCTCCTGCAAAGAAAAATGCGCCTTTTATCTGCATTGAGCCATGGTATGGCAGATGCGACAGAGCGGATTTTCAGGGAGAGTTGTCCGAGCGCGAGTGGGGAAATCGTCTTGCGCCATCAGAAGTATTTTATGCCGAATATACAATTACTATTTAAAAAACGATAAAGATAGAAACCGTTTCTGTTGTTTTAGGAAACGGTTTTTTTATGCACACGGGCACCCAAAAAGTAATCTTTCCTATGCAATATGGAATTTTTTAGACAATGTGCCGAAAACAATTTCTGTAAGAATTAAATTCGTTCAAATTGTTTCTATTGCACAAAACTTATGATAAGATATCAGTTAACGTATGACAAATCATACGAATTGAGAGAGAGAACAAGGAGGACGAAATGAGAAGTATCAAAACAAAACTCATCATGTTGGGAGCGGTATCAATCGTGTGTACAATAATACTAGGATTGGTCGGCATCTTTATCATGAACAGCAACAATGCAAACAATCAGGTGTTGAATGACATTAACAACATCAACCTAAAACAGAACGAAAACACCACACAGGAGACTTCCTTTCTGTATGATTTGGATTTGAGTCATTATCAGACGATTCAATCTAATCTAGCATTTATGAGTGAAGCGGCAGCGGCGGCGCTTACCTACAGTAAAGGGAAAACATATGATGCAGATTTGCAGAGTGTGGCGGCAACAATTGAAACAGTGCAGGATAATACAGCACAACTCAATAATTTATTGTAACAGCGTGGTTTTAAGAGTGACCGTGGTATATATGCCGAATATTCCAAAGAAGATATTGCGCTGACAGATGCAATCAGTCGAATGTCAGGAGAGTCAAGTTGGGTGGATGGCGTATGGGAGACTGCTGTATTGTCAGAACTTGAGACAGTGCCTATCGGCGGTAAAAATTATAAAAAGGCGACATATTCCCACGAAGTGCCCGATATCAGTAAACGAAACTTGCTTCTGGTGCGTTTGGGCGGCAATGGAATCGCATATACTGGCGATGTATATGTAGCGAATATCCGGTTTGATAACACAGCGCTTGCAATGACGGATATTGATTTGGAAATGCTTGCGGCATCTTATGGAGACGGACTTGCAGGTGTTTCCGTATCTTCGTTTGATGGAATGGATGTGTTGTATATTCAGACAAAATTTGCTAATGTAAATGGAAATTGGCAGGAAGTAACTACGCGGATTGATGTGAGCGATCTAAACATTGCGGATTACGAAAGAGTATCTTTTGATTTGTACTTTGAGGAAAAAGAAATACCTGACATTAGTGTGGCTACGGCATTTGACACAAAATATGACTTTGAGGGGAACATGAAAGCAGTTCAAAGTTTGTTTGACAGTTACAATAAACTTGTGGCAGAAGGGAGTGATATCGGAAGTTATCAAGAGGACATTCGCAGTCTTCTCAATGAACTTTATACAAATGCGCCGCTATATACAAAAGATACTGAGCTTGCCAATGTGCTTGTAAATGGGTTTTCTACAAAACTTGAGGCAACTGAGAGTATTTTTAATTATGACAAGAATATTCTTTCTTTGAAGGCAGAGAATAATATAGGAAACAAAAATCTAACCAGCGAGACTTCGGATGTGCGCACCAAGATAGAAGCACTGACCAACACACAAAAAATGACAATGTCCACGCTGATATATGTTGTATTTTTTGTGGGAGCAGTGCTTGTAGTGATTCTCACACTGTTCGTAATCACTTCTGTACAGAGAAGTATCAAAAAGTTTAAAGGGACATTAACCCAGTTTCAGAAGGAAAGATTATGGTGAAAGCCGAGACAGGGAGCAAAGATGAGTTTGACTCCTTTGGACAATCCCTAAACAGTATGACAGATAAATTGTCAATGGTGATAGGAAATGTGAAAAATTATGGTGTGGAATTGAATAAGAGCGGCACAGAACTTAAAGGGATGTCGGAGACTTCCGAACAGACTTCTGAACATATTGATACAGCGATTTCTGAGATTGCACTAGGCGCTACAAATCAGGCGCGTGATGTGGAAACTTCGACGAACGAGATTGGCAATCTTGGGGAACTGATGGACACAATGGATGCGGATATTATGGAGCTTGACAGCACATCTTTACATATGAAACAGGCAAGTGACGAGGCAGCCGCCATTTTAAATGAATTGAGTAGTTCTAACAATCATATGACCGCGGGGATACACAGGATTGCACAGCAAATTACAAAAACAAATGATTCTGTAAAGGAAATTGAATCGGCTGCATCTTTAATTTCATCGATTGCAAATCAGACAAATTTACTTTCTTTGAATGCCAGTATTGAGGCGGCAAGGGCTGGTGAGGCAGGAAAGGGATTTGCAGTTGTGGCATCAGAAATACAGTTGTTGGCAGATCAGTCTAACAAATCAGCAGACAGTATTTTTAAAATTATCACAAATCTTATCAATGAGTTTAAAGAAACGCTTGACACAATGATGCAAGTTGAGACTGCGACAAAGGAGCAAAATCAGAAATTTACAGATACACAGAGACAATTTGAGATTGTTAAAGAGGGGATTACACAATCTAGGGATAAAACTGCAGTGATTAAAAGTGCAATTGGCGAGTGCAATCAGGTGAGAAATACTGTGTCTGAGATTATGTTAAATCTCTCCGCAATTTCGGAGGAAAATGCCGCGTCAGCGACGGAGACTGCAATGCAGCAGTTAAACACAACAATCTCAGAACTTTTGCAGGAATCGCAGAAGCTTTTGAAAATCTCCTCATAGCTTGATCAGGATATGACATTTTTTCAGCTAAATTAAAAGATAAGCGTGCAGGGAAGATTTATCTTCCTTACGCGCGTCGGACGCGGGCAGCTTTCGCCGCATAGTTGCTTTTTGTGTCTGCGTGCATAGACAAAGACTTCTCTATCTGTATCGATAGGGAGGTCTTTGTGCACATAGGGATTCAAAGGAAGGTAGTCAGTAAAGGTGACAGATGTTCGGCGCGCAAGTAAAAAAAGAGGAAATACTCGATATTACCAAAATTTTCACTAAAAATATGTGCAATAGGTAAAAAATGAAGCTAAAACAAATTAAAAATTGATTAATTATTAAAAAAGTGATATCTTAAATATGCAGAGTAAAAACTGATAGACAATAAAAAAGGAGAAAATTCATGATTACTTATAAAGAAAACGAACGTGTATTTCAGCTAGATACTCCTAATACAACGTATGTGATTGCTGTTGTAGACGACGAGAATTTTGTAGGACATGTTTATTATGGACCAAGATTAAAGGATTCGGATGTCTTTTATTTGATGCGGACAGAAGAACCGCCATTTGTTCCAAGCAAAAATAATAGGGAGCGCTGTTCATTTTATGACTGCTTTCCATTTGAGTATCCGACAGGTGGTGTTGGAGATTACAGGGAAAGTTGTATTGGCATTCGGACAGCAGCAGGACATGTGGGAAGTATGCTTTCTTATGTGTCACATGAGATTTTAAATGGAAAGCCAGAACTTAAAGGACTTCCGGCAACTTTCGGCACAGAGGAAGACTGTATGACATTAAAGCTGGTCTGTGAGGACAAGTATGTTGGAATGCAGGTAGAGTTATTGTACACAGTATTTCAGGATGTGGATGTGATTACTCGAAGTGTACGTGTAACGAATGTCGGTCAGGAATCTTTTTATTTGACAAAAGTGTATTCTGCCTGTATTGATATGGACAACAAAGATTTTGATATGGTGTCATTGCATGGAAGCTGGGCGAGAGAGCGTCATATTCAGAGAAAAACATTAGGCTATGGAATACAGAATGTCAGTTCGTTTCGCGGGGAATCCAGTCATCAGGACCATCCATTTCTTGCGCTTGTGGACAAAAATACAACACAAGAAAATGGTGAGATTTATGCGATGAACTTTGTCTATTCTGGGAATTTTCGGGCGCAGGCGGAGGTGACACAGTTTGACTTTGTTCGTATGACAATGGGAATCCACCCAGAAAATTTCTGCTGGAAGCTAGAATGTGGTGAGAGCTTTCAGGCACCAGAAGTTGTTATGGTCTATACTGACAAGGGTTTTGATGCAATGACAAGCACATTTCATAAATTATATAAGAGACATTTGATACGTGGAGAATACAAGAATAAAAAACGGCCGATTTTAATCAATAATTGGGAGGCAACCTATTTTAAGTTTGACACAGAAAAATTGTTGTCGATTGCAAAAGAAGCATCGAAACTTGGTATTGAAATGCTGGTTATGGACGATGGCTGGTTTGGCAAACGTCATTCGGACAATTGCGCGCTTGGCGATTGGACAGTAAATGAGGAGAAGATTCAAGGTGGATTAAAATATTTGGTGGATGAGGTAAACAAACTTGGCATGAAGTTTGGTATTTGGTTTGAGCCTGAAATGATTTCACCGGACTCTGATTTGTATAGAGCACATCCAGATTGGGCAATCGCCATTCCCGGAAGACCGGGAACAGAGTCGAGACAACAGTTTGTGCTGGATTTGTCAAGACAGGAAGTAGTAGACTGTATCTATGAGCAGGTGGCAACGATATTGCGCAGTGCAAATATTACGTATGTGAAATGGGATATGAATCGACAGCTCACCGATATTGGAAGTTATGGATTACCTGCAGACAGACAAGGTGAGTTGTATCATCGCTATGTGCTTGCAGTATACCAAATGCAGGACCGATTGACAAAGGAATTTCCATATCTGCTTTTGGAGAATTGTTCAGGAGGCGGAGCGCGTTTTGACCCAGGAATGTTGTATTTTAGCCCGCAGATTTGGTGTTCTGATGATACTGATGCGATTGAGCGGCTTGAGATTCAAGAGGGCACAGCATTTATCTACCCACTGTCTACAATGGGGGCACATGTCTCAGATTGTCCGAATCATGCAGTAGGGCGTTCGACACCATTTGAGACGCGCGGCATTGTAGCGCTTGCAGGAACGTTTGGATATGAGCTTGATGTGACAAAAATTTCGCAGGAAGATAGAGATAAAATACCAGAGCAGGTGGCAATGTACCACAAATACAATGATTTGGTGCGAGAGGGTGATTATTATCGTATCGCTTCCTACGCACAAAACCATAAATATGATTGTTGGCAGGTTGTAAGTGCCGATCAAAAGCAGTCGCTCGTCACTTTTGTACAAGTTCTGTGCAAAGTGAACTATAAGTCCAGATGCATTCTTTTAAAGGGATTGGATGCAGATAAGCGTTATAAAGTTGTATTTGAAAATGATGACAATGTTACGGATAGAGTTTATAGTGGTGATGTACTGATGAAAGCGGGATTGTTGGTGCCAGCGCCGTGGGGAGATTTCCAGGCAAGATTGATATCGCTGACAGAAGTAGAATAAATTACAAGGAGTGGAGAAAAGATGGTGAAGGCTGTAAAGCTTGCAGATATAGCAGAGAAAGTGGGTGTTAGTGTTGTTACGGTATCAAAAGCTTTGTCGGGGCAAAAGGGCGTTAGCGAGGAGATGCGCACTAGAATCAAGGAGTTGGCAGACGAGATGGGGTATACGCCAATTCACACAACGCAGACAGGAAGGACACGGTCCTATACAATTGGCGTAATTACATTTGAAACTTACTTTACCCGGTTTGCGTCTTTCTACTGGAAAATGTATCAAGAATTTGCTACACGCGCCGTAAAGAAAAACTGTTTTTCTATGCTGGAAGTTATTTCAAATTATGATGAGGAGAATCTAATATTTCCAAAACTCATCACAGAGAATCAGAAAATCGATGGGATTGTAGTAATCGGTAGACCCAAAAGGGATTATCTTAAGATGCTCTACTCAAATAAAAAGATACCAATGGTTTTTATGGACTTTTACGATGATGAAGATGTGGTAGACTGTGTTGTGTCTGCTGGTTTTAACGGTATGTATCGCATGACAGATTATCTTATCAAGAATGGGCATACACGCATTGCTTACATTGGAAGCTTAATGTTTACAGAGAGTATTACAGACCGCTATTTTGGGTATTGCAAGGCGTTGATGGAAAGTGGAATAGAAGTGCGGCAGGACTGGATTATTAAGGATAGGGATTACAATGATGGCGTGATTGGCATGGAATACAAACTACAGCTTCCAAAAGAGATGCCAACAGCTTTTGTATGTAACAATGATGTGACGGCCTATTCATTAATCAAGCAGTTGGAAGAAAAAGGTTATCATGTTCCAGATGATATCTCTGTAGTAGGATATGACGATTACCTTTATGCGGAGTATGGGGATTCTAAAATTACCACTTACATGGTCGATATGGGAGAAATGTCAAAAATTGCACTCTCCTGTATTATCCGCCGCATTGAGAATATTTCAGTCAGTGCGATTGTGCATATTGTAAATGGAAAAATCATAGAACGCACAACGGTCAAAAGAATATAGGAAACAACAAGATAATTTGCTGTTTCCTATAATCAAAACCAGTTAAGTCAAGTCTGCACACGTTCGCAAAGAATTTAATTGCACACGCAGTTTGCGGATGGCGCAAACGAAAATGATAAAATTTGTTTCTTATAATTTAATTTATTACTGGTGTTTCTCTGCGGTAAGTGAGTGGGGTGACACCAGTTTTTTCTTTGAAAAGTCGGATAAAGTGATTTGTATTCTCAAAGCCAACCATCTGACTAATCGCAACAATCTTTTCGTCTGTATTTAGAAGCAATTCTTTTGCCTTGTCAATTCGGATTTTATTGAGGTATTGAATGGGCGTATATTCATAATATTTTGCAAATTCTCGGCACAGACGGAACTTATTAATCTTGTATTCAACAGCAAGTTCATCGAGAGAATAAATTTCAAAGTATGCTGTATTAAAACGATGATGCATATCAGCAATATAGGAAGGGATATGATAAGATCCCGTTCGCTCGATAGCGCGCACTAGATAAAGTTGTGTAAAGAAATTTATCAGGTCTCGTGAGCGCAGTATACCATGCAGTTCATCATCTGTGTTGTTTCGCAGAACTTGTTCTAAAGCAGCAAGAATATCAGAATATTTGTCAAGTCGAAAGATGAAGTCTCCTAGGCTTCTTATTTTTTTGTCATAGTAGGACAAGATACCAGCACTTACAAAACAGATTGTATATTCCCAGATATTGTGTTGGCAGATAAGTTTATGATTTTGGCGGCAGTCAATCATTGCCAGTGTATCTTTTGTTAAGTCATATCCTGCATTGATGCCGTTTGCATTTTCGCAGAAAAGCTTTCCAACACCCTTTGTTGTGTAGAGGATACACAATGCTTCAAGATTGGACACCTCGTAGGAAAAAGGTGATGTGACAGATACATTTTTGTGACAAAGTTCATAAGGGAGTGCTTTGCAAAAATCATACTCTCGGTTATATGCGTTTTCAAAATAATCGGACAGGGAAAAACGGTTGCTTGTCTCAGAAGCAATCAGGCAGCTAAAAAAATCGGTGGAAAATAATTTTTGTGACATGTGGTATACTCCTTTTAAGTTATGTTCATTTGGATAAAATGTCTATCTGCAATGCAGAAAGTACAATTGAAAATTTATTAAATTATTATATGACAAGACAGCAAAGAAATCAAGAAAAGAATATAAAAATAAATATACGAATATAAAAAAGATAAAAATAGAATATAAATTGCAACAAAATTAATTAGAAACTATATTTTTAAGTAAAATTAAGCTAATTATTACAACTAAAATAGAAAAAATAGATAAAAATTAAAATAAAAAATTGTAAAAATAGAGGAAATGACGGAAACTCACAATAAATGATAACAATATGCAATTAAGAGTGGTGACTAAAATGAAAACTTATTTTAAACTAAAAACAAGTTAATCAATAGATTAACAAAAGCTAAAAACAATCATTTAAAGGGAGGTTTCATCTATGAAATTAAAGAAACTCATGGCACTTGGAATGGCAGCGGTTATGACATTGTCCTTGACAGCGTGTGGCGGAAAGTCCGACACACCGTCAAACAGCAGCTCTGCAACAGACAACAATGCATCTGCTGACAAGAGTACAACTGGAAATGACGCATCAGCACCAGATACAGATACACAGATACAGCCAGAAGGTATTCCGACAATTGATCAGATTAAGGTTGGAG
>CAJUAE010000085.1 GCA_910583965.1 uncultured Lachnospiraceae bacterium | reverse complement strand
ACCTGCGTACAATCCCTGTCACAAGCACACAGATGATTTTGGCAAAAATAATTGTTTTGTTCTTTTTTGGGAGTATTTTTAGTCTGACGTCGGCTTTTATATCAATCCTGTGCGGTGGGATGATTACAGAAGTAAACAGCATTGCTTACAGATTATTTTTTGCTCTGGAAATGGGGATTTTTATTACCGCTGGAACGCTGCCGTTAGTCGTTCTCGTAGTTTTCTTTAGTAAGAATTATGTATTTTCTGTTTTATTATGTGTTTTTTACAGTGTCCTGAGTTTGACAGCCGAATCATCTTTTGGCGCATTGCCTAAAGCGATGTGCTGGTTAATGCCAATTCCGCTTACAACCCTTTGGAGTGCAGGGAATTTAACCGCACATGGAGCCATGGACGGCGTGGGGATGCTGGAATATTTAATTCCGACTACATTTCAGACAATCATTATTTTAGCCGTTATTGCTTTGCTTTCTGTTATATTGGTTGATTATATGTATAAAAAGAGAGGGGATGAATGATATGCTTCGCATGGTTAAGACCGAAATATGGAAATTAAAGCGGTATCATATGATATGGGCAGGTGTTTTTCTGATGCTGCTTTCCGTCCTGTTGACGCTTTTTTCCACAACCGCATTGGACGGGACAGTCTGGACGTTTTCTTTCTTTACGGAACAGGTGATCAAAAATAATGTTACCATGATTTTTCCCATGTGTATTGCTTTGATTGCCGGATATATCATAGCAAGGGAAGGAAAAGACGATACGCTGAAAAGTATTTTGACGATACCTGTTTCGTATAGCAGCTTGTTGTGGGGGAAGTTGCTTGTATGCGCATTGCTTTCTTTGTTTTTTGGACTGGTAAGTGCGGCATTTACGGTAATCGCTGATCTGATGATGGGATTTCCGGGAATTTCTGTAACATCAGTATTGCAGACATTTATCCAGATTATTTTTAACTGCCTGTTTTTGTATATTGGTGTCATGCCTGTTATTGCATTCGCTGTCCGTATACCAAACGGACACATGATTGGAACAATTATTGCTTTTGTTTATGGTTATGGTGGTATGTTTGCCTCTGGAAATGCTACGTTAGCCAATATTTATCCCGTTACTGCAAGTTTGGGTTTAATCAGTTACCGAAGTTATGATTCTGCTGTACATTGGAATGTATTAACCTGTTTGTTTAGTATGGTTGCAGCATTGATGATTTCTGCTGTTTTTGTATTCACTGCAAAAGGAAATGTACCAGTTAAAAAAGCAAAAAAGCAGAAAAAGGAAATAGCCAAAAAAGGTTGGTAAGTGGAGGATATAGAAATGAAAAAGAAAATGATTGTAGGTTTTTCGGTGATTGCAGTAATTATAGCAGGCTTTATCTGCTTTTGCATATGGTTCCTTTCGGAAGCTGGCAGCACATACTATTATTCGCAAATTGATAATAACAAAGTAGAGCAGATTGAATCGAAAGGCGGCGTAATTAACTTTAGTGGAAGTATGGATTACTCATACACTTTATTTTCTTACAATGAGAATGGAAAGGGAAAGGACATTACATTCGGAACGTCAAAGGAATTGAAAGAGGGAGCTTTTATTCGTTTAACAGTAATGCCGATTCGTGGTGTCCTTGAATGGAAAGAGGTACAATATGATGAACTTCCTGCTGCTGTGAAAAGCAATTATGCGGCATCGGCAAATAAGTAAGGTTAGTTGTCTTTAGATAAATAAAATAACTGAAAGGTTGATGGTATGCGCTATAAGGATAAATATTTCTCTTTTCTGTCAATAGGTATTTTGATGTTGAGTTTGTCACTTGCGGGATGTTCAAAAGATGAGATTCTGGATCAGTATAATAATGTTGTCCAATCAGCCGGAAATGCGGCTCTTACAAGTGATTTTTCACTTAAAGGAAATCGGACATATGGGGATGATTGCTATACTGGAACTTATACAGCAGATTATAAGGATTTTTCTAAAACAGAATATCTTTTTGGCGGAACTTTTATTGAACGTGAAAATGGCAAAGATATTTCTGTTTCCTGCGACTTGGAAATTACCGAGGGAACAGCGCAGGTGTTTTGGGTTTCCGGCAGTGATGATCCGGTAATCCTGCTTGAAGCAACTGACAGCTATTCAGAAACAATAACATTGCCGGAAGGCGGAAACTATATTGGTATTACTGGAAATAACTTTACAGGGCATTTAGAAATGAATATAGAATAATAAATTATAACCTAAGATCCGTAAAAATTGTAATGAGTCAGTATATACAAGGGTTTGAAACTCTTGATACAATTCGATGCGGAGTTTAAGTTATAACTATATGATGAAAAGATGGAATTAAAATGGGACTCGGAGCGCAATATGTTTGTTGGGCTTTAAGTCCCATTTTAAAATTACAATGTAAAAAGTATGGACTAAATATGCAAAGAAAAAATTACATGAATAAGCGGTAATGTTACATTAAAAATTTAAGCAGGTCATATTGTGCTATTATGAAAATATATAAATTTTCATGGAGGTAGAGTATGAAGAAAAAAATACTACTTTTTTTAAACGTGGCAATAATGGTTATGTTGTCTTTTTCCATTGAAGCATTTGCAGAAGATGGAGAATCAACTGGAACTGAACAGGAATATTTTGAACAGGATAAATTGATATCTGTAATCAATGAAATTCTGACTATTCGACAGCAGAATCCAGAGTACACGGAGGAACAGATTATTATTCAGATGAATGAACGGCATTCAGAATTTGAAAAAGGCAGGGGTGTTATAGATATATGGAACGCACTTACTGATTCAGAAAAAAAGCTATGTGTCCGTTATCCGTTTGATGCATTAAAAGTAAACACTGCAAAAAATATAGCAACATCGCAGACAGAAACTAAATTTGGTTTCAATGGATTAGGAGATAAGAGCGACGCCTTCCGTCATGGAATCTGGAATGCCGAAATGACAATACTGATAGGCAAGGAAAAGGCAGAGCTGTTTGCTACAGCGCATGAGGATAAAGATGTTACAGGATATGAATCTGACGGATATCCTAAAACAGCTCACAGGGATATGGACTTACATAATAATGAACTGGGGAGGCATATAGGGGCAGAAAACGCAAGTGTGTCAGAAGATGAGATGGCTGATATTATTTACAGGGAAATTAATTCTTTATCAACACAGTTCATATGGTTGCATGATTAAAAAAGATGAGCAGTGCGATTTTTGCACTGCTCATCTTTAGATTTTGCATAATTGAGTAATTGATTACTTATATAAAGCGTATCAATATAACAAAAATGAAGTAAAATAATTGTATATTGTGTTTTTGAGGTAATCAATTATGGAAAGTCGTATCAAGGAACTTCGCGAAAATAGAAGGTTAATACAAGCGATTCTTGCGTCAGAACTAAATATTACACAGCAGTCACTTAGCAAATATGAGAGGGATATCACTACCATTAAAATTGATATCCTCAAAAGTATAGCAGAGTATTTTAACGTAACAACAGATTATCTGCTAGGAGTATCAGATGTAAAAAGGGATTTGCAGGGACAGATGAAAATGAACAAGGATATAGATGAGTATTATGATCTGATAGAAGTTTATAAGGGATTGGACAAATACGATAAGGAGATGGTTTGGTCAATTCTGCAAGCTGTTAAGAAAACAAATGAGAGGCGTAAAATAGATGTAGAGAAAAGAGAGGATTGAAATGCTGAATGTGGCAATCTGTGATGATGACATTCGTATTACAGGGGAACTCGAGATGCTGATTCAGAAAATCGCAAAGCGTAACTTTATCGATGCAGAAACGGAAGTGTTCTGGGATGGCAGAAGTTTGGTGGAGGCAGTTAAGGAAAGCGCCTGCTTTGATATCATTTATCTGGACATAGAAATGGATAAGGAAGATGGTATTTCGGCAGCAAAGGAAATACGGATGTACGATAAAAATGTACTGATAATTTATGTGACGAGCCATGAAAATCATATGAAAGAATCTTTTGAGGTGCGTCCGTTTCAGTTTTTAGTAAAACCAGTAAATGAGCAGGAGATGGAGGACTGCTTTAAGGCAGCGTATGAAGATATAAGCAGTCAGAATTTTTACTATCAGTATAGCTATCAAAGAGTAAATTATAAGGTGCGGGTTCAGGATATTTTATATTTTAAAAGCAGTAAACGCAAAATTTTGATTGTAACAGATAAAGAAGAATTTATGCTGTATGGGAAACTGAATGAGATTGAGGAAAGTCTAAAAACATGTAAGGCATCATTTCTGCGTGTTCATCAGTCGTATCTTGTAAATTACAGACATATTACGGGGCAGGCATATGATTTTATTATCATGGATAATGGGAAGAAAATCTCAATCAGTGAAGATAGAAGAAGGATGATCAGCGAGCAGTATTGTTCGATGGAGGATACGATTCATGCTGATAAATAATATACTGTCAAAGGGAATAGATGTATTGCTCATAGGATTTTCAATCTATCTGTTCCTGGCTTACTTTTCAATATTTTTTACCAGAAAGAAAAAGAAAATGGCACTTATAATTGGTCTTGCCATATTTTCAGTAACAGATATCATTTTAGATCTTCCTCCGTATTTGCATGTTGCTCTTACCATTGTGGACACGCTGATTGCAGTCATGATGATATATGAAGGAAAGCTTTGGCGGAAATGTATATTTGCGATTTCCTTTGATGCAATCTGGATGCTGATAGAAACATTCAGTGGATATGTACTTTTGATTTATTTTGGACAGTTTGAAGTGCTTCAGATGCTGGCGGAATTTGGCTCATTTGTTTCAAAACTTGTATTTCTGTTTGTGATCATGGCATTAAAAATGGTATTTACAGATGATGAAATCAAGGATCTGCCCGCCAGCTATAGTATTATGCTGGTATTGATTCCAACAGGAAGCATTTATATTATGAATAATATTTTTATGCTCTGTCATAGTGTGGACAGTATCCATGCAAACTTAAATTCGGCTGTCGTGGCAGTAATTTTATTGGGGATGAATATATTGATATTTTATATTTATATCCGATTGGCAGACGACCTGCGTTTGAAACGAATGACAGTTATCTACGAACAGCAATTGGATTTGTGTGAACGACACCAGCAGGAGCGTGAGATGTCTATGCTGCAGATCCGGGATGTAAAGCATAATATGAAAAACAATCTTGTGTCTATTCTCGCATATGCAGAAAAAGGCGAGAGTGATAAAATTATCTCTTTTGTCAATGAAATAATGGACGATGGCGGATTGAAAATATCTCCAGTCACAAACAGCGGCAATATTGTGATTGATTCACTGATTGGATATTGGTATGTTGTAGCGCAGGAAGCAGGGATAGACTTCACAGCAGATATCTGTATTCCGATGAAGATGCCCTTTAAGGGAGCGGATATATGCCTGATACTTGGAAACCTTTTGGAAAATTCCGTGGAGGCAGCGCAAAAGGCAGATATCAAAAAGTATATACGTATCAAAATGAAATATGATAAAAATAATTTGTTGTTATTTGTAGAAAATAGTTATAACGGATGTTTAAGCAAAACAAAAGATAAGAAATTAAGAACTACCAAATCTGATGCCCAGAACCACGGAGTGGGATTGTCATCGGTGTACAGGGCTGCTGCAAGGTATCATGGAACAGTGAGCATTGAGGATACAGTGCCAAATAAATTTTTGGCGAGGGCTGTTCTGTATGGCGGGCAGGAATAATTACATCAACAGTCGATATTGTTACATAATAAATAATTATGGAGGTAAATATGCTAAAATAAAAAAATAATTTTGAGGGAAAGCAGTATGGTGGTATCAGATGAACAAAATATTGTTGATAAGCGACAATAAAGGGGTGTTTCAGGTTACAAAAGAAATAACACAGGGGAGATACGAGCTTATTTGGTGTAAATATGATTTTTTGGGGAAAGGGGAGTATCCTGATGTAGATATTGTTATCATGCATTTTGATGTGGATATGATGGAACGGGGAACTTTTGAGGCAATTATCAAGGTGAAAGGAAAGATGGGGCACTTTATGCCGATTCTTGCCCTTGTTGAAAAGGGAACGCCGCAGGATATATTCCAGATATTGGAGGCTGGGGCATATGATTATTTGGAAATAACGGACGATATGCAGAAATACAGGAAAAAAATAGAGGAACTGGTCATGTGGAATTGGTATTTAAAAAAATATGTACCTAGAGGACAGCGGTAGTGATATATTACACTGCCGCTGTCTTTTCTGTACATGGACGTGAAAAGGAAATATTACCCCGGCTATTAAAACTCGCAACTACAATATTATCGAAATATTTCAATAAACAGTTGAGACTTATAACCGCCAAAGTAATAAACAGTTAAAGCTGCTTTCCTTTACTGCATGAGCAGATAACAGGGTGATTTTTCTGCTTAATTGTACAATTGGGATAAAGAAAAAGTTACATGAACACTCGGTTTTATTACATAAGAGAAAAATAGGGAGATTATTGTAGTATTATAATAAAAAAAGGAAAGGAGTTATAATTATGAATGTTCAAAATGTAAAGAAACAGGCAGCAAAAACTTTGGCAGATATTTCATTGAAACTGGGTACAATATCCGCTGATAGCGTTTGCTGTTACATTTTTCATCAGCCCAAAATGCCGAAAGAACTGAAAAGAATGAAAAGGGGTAAATGATGAAGCAGTTATCGGAAAAATTAACACAATTTGTTATTGATTCCGGTGCAATTTCAAAGGAATCATATGCAGTATATCAATATGGTTTTCAGATTGGACTTGAAATGTTGACCTGTTTGGCAGTCTGTTCGGGCATAGCAGTGTATTTGCATATGATTCCTGAATTTATTGCACTAACAGTTTTTTTTATGTTGCTGCGGAGTTTTGCTGGGGGCGTGCATTTGAATAGCTTTTGGAAGTGTTTCATATGTTCGGTTATGGTACAGACTTCTATATTGGTTCTCAATGATTTATTTGCATTTTCATTGCGTAACGCATGGGGAATCATCATAGTAAGCAGTGTACTCATTTTATGGATTTCGCCAGTACAAAATATAAACAGGGAGCTTGATGATGAAGAAAAGGCATATGGAAAAAAGATGGTTATGAAAATTGTGATTGTACTATTTGCTTTTGCCGGGGGATGTTCACTGATTCATATAAATGGAATGGTTTCATTGATGGCGTTCACTGTTTTGACGGTCTTGGTTTCACAATATGTGGGGATAGTAAAATATAAAATAGAGAAGAATATGCGCGTGCGGAAATAATAGACAGTATTGTTTCCGCATTTCTGTGTTATGTGATATTTAATATAAAGATTTATGTAAATTATTAACTTTATCAATGTGGTAAATGGATACATATTATGCGAGATTTTTTTGGATATAAAGAAAACCAAATATTAGTGTATCGGAAGAAAGTAATATAATTTCTATCCGATACACTTTTTTTATGGGCAATCAGAGTGAATAAGGACTGTCCATTTCTTTGTTGCTATTGATTAAAATTTGCGTTGGATTGCGGTTGATGTACTGATTTAGGTTGTCAAGTTTTCGTGTCAGTGCGCTGTATTCTTTTTCCGCAGATTTGTATGTTTTTTGCAGTTCTGTTTTCTTGGAATATAGAGTATTGTAATCGCTGCGCAGTTTTTCCACGTCGAGATTTTTTGTATCAATACCAAGGCTTTTCAGCATATTTTCAGCGCCGTCATGGAGCAGGAGTTCCGTTTCATGCTGCCGTAGATATCTGTCCTTATCTTTTGACTTCTGATAGCGGATATGGTAGATATGGTTGCTTTTATACTATTCGGCATATTTTAGTATCTGCCCTAAATCCTTTAATTGATGCTCCGTTTCCACGAGGCTTGCCCGTGCGGTTTTTGCAAGGGTGAATTTGGCGGCAATCTGTTTTTCCAGTTCGGAAATAGGGCCTGCCGCACTGTAACTGCTGGCGGCAATTTTGAGGTTCTGAATGTCTGCCCAATGCTTCAGACCGGGGCTTTCGGCAAATTTGTATTCCGTGGTGTCAATGAGCTTTTTGGAAGAATAATCTTTAACAGGATTTTTCTTTCTTGCCGGGAATGGAACACGCTTTTTGGTAGGCTCTAAAGCCTTTTCCCTGATATGTTCCTCAATCCGTTCTTTGGTATAATCCGCACCTAAAGAACGTTCGCTGCCACGGATAAAATGCTCCCTGTCAAGAGGACGGAAAGAGATATATTTTGGTGCATTTTTGTCAAGGGATTCACCTTTTATCTCATAGCCTTTGGAGCGGATCAGGTTGAGGCAGTCCTCGTAAGTATCGGCAATTTCTATGGCTTCGTCAATAGCATTTTTTAGCTTGACTTTCCATGAAGTGCCGTTTTGTTCCGCCTGCCATTCGTGATAGCTTTTTCCCCTGCCTGCGCCTGCAGATAATGATTTTCTGTGCGGCTTGATAATGGAAAGACCATGTGCCCGGCACAGCTCATCATTCAGGCGGCGGATACCACGGTAGGTCTGTTTACAATCGTGATATTTTTCATGGTTCACGTTGTCTGCGGCGCAGAAAATAATGTGGTTGTGGACGTGTCCCTTATCGGTGTGTGTGGACACGATGTAGGAATATTTTCCCTCTAAAAGTTTGTCGGCAAGCGCCACGCCGATGCGGTGCGCCTCATCATAAGATACCTCTCCGGGCATAAATGCCTGTATCAGATGAAAGGCTTTATTCGGGTCGGATTGTTTGGTCTTTGACAAGGCAAATTTGAAATCAAAAGCAGCGGTTTCAGGGCTGCACCCAAAGGAAAAAATGAGAATGCCCTCATCGGTTTTTTCGGGGTTGCAGATATAGTTTACTGCTTTATGGACGGTTGCTTGGATAGCATGGATTTTTGTGATTGCCATACCTGATTCATCAGCTCCTTTACTTCCTTTACATCGGCTTTATAAACATTGCCCGTGGCGTTCATTCTTTTGGCAATCTGGTTCAGGCTGTTCCCGATGCGTGAGAGGATTGTGTTGTATTCCCGCAGGTGGTCGTAGTTTACGTCATAGACATATCCATACAGGATTAGATGACGGATAAAAGCGGATTTGTCTTTCATTCCGGAGGCTTTCCATTTCTGCTCCAGTATGTACCGCTCATCATCGCTTAACCGCAAGGTTAGTCTGTTTTGTCTATCTCTGTTCTCCATGTTCTTATCCTTTCCTTTTCTATATTTTTATAAGGTTTCTGATAAATAAGCCGTGTCGGGCACAGCGGTTTTTGGAGTATTTAGGGGGTCAGGGGGATATGCCCTCTGCAAGTCATTTTTCACAAATTCCCATAGGGAGGCGGTTTGTGAAAAATGTGCTCACGGACGTCCGTGAGCAGTGCTTGCTATTCTTGGCAAATCTCCCGAAGGGGATTTGCGGGTTTTAGGCTGCATAGGCAGCCTGTCCAAAACCCTTATGGGCGTTACCGCCCATTTTCGGAAAACTGTAAAGCATTCCGATTTTCGAATATGGTGCATGACAATATAAAAAACTGCCATGACTGACAGCAGGCAAAAATGCCTGCAGAAGTTCCATAGCAGTTTGGTGTGTCTTTTATGAATTTGTGACTTTATCCTGACCAAATTTTAGCAACACTCAGGCGGAAAGTCAACCTATAGAAAGCAAAATCCGGTTTGCAAAAAATTTGAAAAAGATTTTTAATTCCCGAAACGGATTTTCGGGGTTTCCTTTTACAATAGGTTTGGAGAATTTTCAGAAAGGAGGTAAGGAATGAATGTATGGGAACGCAGGAAGGAAATTATCAACATACTGATTATCAGGCGTCGGATAACAGTAACCGAGCTTGCAGAAGAATTTAGTGTTACCATGCGTACAATAGAGAACGACATTCAGGCTTTATCCCGTTATTATCCGTTCTATACCAAGCCGGGAGTAGGAGGAGGAATTTTTATGCTTGGGGATTATAATCCATATATCAATTCACTGACCGAAAAAGAGTTAAAAACTTTGAAAGAAGTTTATGAGAGTGCAGAAGAACGGCACAAGGAAACACTCCTGCGGATTGTACATAAATACAAACCCTATAAGCAGGAACTCTAAACTTGTCATTCTTCTAAAGCACATAATTTTTTGCAGACCGTTCATAGCAGACGGGAGTGTGCTTATGTGCTTTTTGGACTGACAAGTCCAAAGTTGATTTTATCCAAAATGCAGGCATATAGCCTGCGGGTGTACCTTGACAATTTTATATGCAAATACATACAGGACGTGTGGAATATGTGGAGCCGCTATGCGGACACGCCAAGAGATGCCTGCTTTCATTATATATGGAAGTTAAGAACGAGGGAGCATTGAAATCCGATGTTTAAGTTAAGGCAGGAGCGGAGAATGTCTGGCGAAATGTGCAGCAGTTGCACGGGGCAATGATACATATTTTTGATAATGATACTTCCGTATTGCAAGGTGGATTGTGATGCGGTCAATTTGAATGACGGTGCAAGACCGATGTGGGCAGAGTAATGACCTGTCACCTGTATTGTATTTTTGAAAAAATTTGTCTGCTGATGAAAGAGGGGAACAGGAGTCTTTTTTGTCATGGGCAGATAAATGTTAATAAAATAATTCGTGGGAAAAGTTGGAAAGATTTTGCAATGGGAACATAATAGAAATGACCATAGCAGGGTACAAGCTCTTTTCCATGTCAGAAAGGAGAAAATATGGATACAAAAGTAAATAGAAAAAAGTTTGTCAGATATAAAGAAGGCGCAGAATTGTACAGTATCAGCCAAAGCAAATTTGAAAAACTAGCCAAAGATGCAAAGGCAACTTATAAGGTAGATAAAGTTGTTTTAATAAACTGCGAACTATTTGAAAAGTATCTTGAAACATTCAGGATAGATGGTTAAAGAGTTGTTGTAATTTATGCTTGACTTTTCGTAATACGGAAAGTATAATGGTATCAGATGCAGAGGAGGTGCATACATGGCAAAAATGGGAAGACCCAAAGTGGAGGTAATAAAAGACAAGACGATTACCATGAGGGTAACTCCAGCCGAATATGAAATTATCAAGGAGTATGCGCAGTCTCATAATCTGACCATAACACAAGTGTTGCAAAAGGGTGTCGAAATGGTATTAAAGACAACCTGATGCGGGTACAAAGCTCTTTCCGTTTATGGAAAGGAGCATAGCATGGCACAGGCAAGAAAAGATAGCAAAGGCAGGGCATTGAGGAAAGGAGAAACACAGAGAAAATATGATTTGATGTACATATACACATATACTGACCCATTTACGCATAAGAGAAAGTATGTGTACTCAAAAGACCTGATAGAATTAAGAAAAAAGGAGAAAGAACTGCTAAAGGATCAGCTTGATGGACTGGATGTATATGCGGCGGGCAATTCAGATTTGAATTTTGTGTTTGACAGATATATTTCAACCAAGACAGAACTGAGGTCAACTACTTATAGTAATTATACATATACCTATGACCATTATGTTCGTGAAACATTTGGCAAAAAGCTCATTGTGGATATAAAATATTCTGATGTGCTGCATTTCTACCTTTATCTTTTAAGGGAAAAAGGGATTCAGGTTAATACGCTTGATACCGTCCATTCGGTACTTCACCCGACGTTCCAGATGGCAGTCCGTGATAACATTATCCGCATAAATCCGAGTGATGGAGTTATGGCGCAGGTTAAGAAGAAACAGGGAAAGCGTCACGGAGTAAGGCACGCTCTGACAATCGAACAGCAGAGAGCATTTATGAATTATATATCTGAAAATCCTGCATATTGCCGATGGACACCGCTGTTTACCGTTTTATTGGGGACTGGCTGTAGGATTGGCGAGATTATCGGGCTGCGGTGGCAGGACTTGGACTATGAGAATCGCATGATAAGTATTAACCACAGCGTAACATATTATCCGAGAAGGGAAGATACATATAAATGCGAATTTGAGGTATCCCTGCCAAAGACAGAGGCGGGCATTAGAAATGTTCCAATGATGGACGAGGTGTATAACGCTTTTAAGGAAGAAGCTGCAAGGCAAAAAGAAGATGGAATCTGTAATAAAATGGAAGTTAATGGAATGTCGGGTTTTATTTTCGCGAACCGTTTTGGCAGTCTGCATAATCCGCAGGCAATCAACCGGGCTATCCGGCGCATTTCGGAAAACTATAATGCAGAGGAAATTTTAAGAGCCAAAAGAGAAGAACGTCCTCCTGTTATCATTCCACATTTTTCCTGCCACCACCTTAGACATACATTTTGTACCCGGTTTTGTGAAAACGAAACCAATGTGAAAATTATTCAGGCAGTAATGGGACACGCTAATATTGAAACGACATTAGATATTTACGCTGAAGTTACTGATATGAAAAAAACAGAAGCATTTGAAAATTTATCACGCAATTTACACATTTTTTAGGAAAGAGTCCTTGATGGATGTGTTGCAGTGCAACAGAATTTTGCAGGTACAACAAAAGTGCAACAAATTCTGCCCGCATAGTACAGAATAATGCGTGATAATGAGTGGTAAAGAAATTAAGGAAATTGGAGTAATACTTGATGATACAGAATGATACGTTGATGCGACTTTCTATCCCGACCCTCAAAAGTATTGATAAATAAAAATAGAATCAGTTATAGTTGGCTTGAAGGATATTTTCTAAAGGAATTTAGAGAGTATCCTTTTTATAGACGAAAGGGTTGAAAATAAGATTTGTTATAATTTTTGTCATAATAAAAGGTCTCCTTATAATAATTTATTTTATCACAGAAGACCTTTCAAAACATTATTTACAGAAAAAAGTTCAAATTCTTTGTGATTCAGTCATTTTTCTGTCTATAGGCGTTTCACAGGTATCCAGATTCCGCTCTCGTAATCTTCGCTTAGGGTGTCTCCATTGGAATACCATTCTATGTTTATGTGAAACGGGATTTCAAATTGTGGATTTCCAGGAAGCCATTCCTTGAAAATCCTAGTGTTAACTGTCTGCAGTGCATCTGGCATAGGTCCAGTACATTTAAATTTTGCCCATTCACTTTCAGGAATCTCGAAGACCTTCATTCCTTCTGGCACTTCGCCTCCCTGATAGGCGCCTGCAATGTAATATCGAAAATGTTCACTGTCCGATGGATTTTCCACACAGACGCCAAACTCTCCCACTATGCACTCTGCGATAGTCTGTCGAATCCTTTCCTCTCCGGGTTCCAATGTGGTGTTCTGCTGAGACTGTCCGCAGTAACGCTCACAAAACTCCTTCCAGAACCTAGGAATCTCTTGGTAAGAGGTCTCAAAGGAAAAAATCCTCTCAAAACCAATCATTTTTATAGCTTTTCTTTTTTCAATTGTAAATTCCATTCTGCTGCCTCCTTTTACAGAAATCTCTACTACAAGAGGAAGAAAGACTTTGATCTGATGAGGTTGTACTCGAAGCTGCATAGGAGATAAACCGTGGAATCGCGTAAATGCCTTGGTAAAACTCTCGGGTGTGTCGTACCCATATTTATAAGCCAGGTTGATGACTTTTCTGCCTTCATTGCCTTTGCTTCCGTTCTGGCTTCTATCTAGGCATTGACTTTGCTTTCTGCTCTGGCGTTCCATTTCAGGAATCTTTCGTCCCAGCACATCCAGTCCTGCCAAGTAGAGCCTGCGGTTTCTCAAGTATTCTCCAATGGTATAACCTGTCACTATTTTAAAGCATTTCTGAAAATAAAACGAAGAAAAGTGGACCACATCCGCTACTTCCTGTGCGCCAATATCCTCAAATATATGTTTCTCCATGTAATCGATTGCCTTTTGTAAACTTGTTAGCCAATCCATTTTTACACCTCGCTGTGCACTTAAAGTGGGATATATACCTTTTGTGCACATATTAATGAACAAAACCACCACGAACAATGTCATAAAGTCAATTTTGTTGACTTAACATATTGTTCACGAGAGTCAATATTGTCAGACTTCCTTGCCATCTGGTTCCGGTTCCAGATATAATTCTTCCTTAAGGATAGATTCATCATACCATATATAGCAGCAAAAATCCTGTCTTTTTTTGCTATCAGTTGTCCACCATATTGCTTTTCCATTTACAATGCACATTGCTATAATTTACTTGGAACATATATTCTTTTGAGAGGACAGTGCATCCTCATTTTCAGTCGTATATTCTTGGTATTCTTCAAGGCAACGCAAAATATAATCTATTTCTTTTGCGAAAGTTACAAAGTATTTTAAAATGCTTTCTATATTTTCTTTGAGGTTGTGAAGTAAAGCCTTGTGGTCATTCTTTAATGCAGACCATGGCCTTCCATTGTTATTGCATCTATTTTTCTCACTATATTTGTTTTATGTCTGCAGTCTTTTGAAAAGCAATTCGCGATTCGCCGCTTTTCAAATAGATTTTTTCAAAATAGCAAAAACTATTTTTCCAAAGCATATTTTGCATGGGAACATTATTTTTATAAATGCCGATTTGGATACTATCAGTTTGTGCAAACGCCCAATCCATGCAAAAAGAAGCTACTCTCTTTACAATTCTGGCAAATGCAATCCTGTGCACAACTCCATAAGATTCGCCATTTAGTCATGCACCATTTTTAATATACTTAAATTCCACTTTTTTCTTTTATTTTACCAGAAAAAGGGCGTGCTCACAAGTTATTTACGTATGCGTTTGTCGCAGGATAAAATGTTCTTTTATAGACGTTTGTTTATTTTTGTGTTAGGATATATATGAGATATACCAAAAGCATAAGGTGATTATCAGATATATGGAAAAAGCGTTAAAACGCTTTGATAAAGACTATATCCATTACATGATAGAGACAGAACCAACAATGTCTATCAGTAAGATTGTAAATCTGATGAAGATCTATACAACATATCCTATTTGGGAAAAGTACCCGAATTATTTGCGGAAACATTTTTGGAAAGAGCATACCTTTTGGATGGAGGGATATTTCGCATGCAGCGTAGGGAATGTTTCAGAAGAAATGCTACAAAAGTATATAGAAAACTAAGGCTAGAGAAGGCGGTGATAGTCAATGCTGAAAGCATATAAATACAGAATATACCCCAATAGCGAACAGAGAACACAGATTGCAAAAACATTTGGCTGCTGCCGGTTTGTTTATAACCAGACATTAGCATATCGGAAAGAAACTTATGAGAAAGAGAAAAAATCTGTTAACAGAACAGACTGCAATAATTACTGCAACAGAGAATTAAAACAGGCGTATGATTGGTTAAGGGAAGTAGACAAATTTGCCCTGACAAATGCAGTTT
>CAJUAE010000084.1:10546-16093 GCA_910583965.1 uncultured Lachnospiraceae bacterium | reverse complement strand
CTTACGCATTGTGAACAGAGTTCACATTAAATTCGCAGATTTTGGTAAGAATGGAAATTTTTGCGAGGATATAAGATAAAAGGGGGACAAAATACATGGAAACATATCATATTTTAATTGTCGAGGATGACAAGGAAATTCGGGAGGGGATAGAAATTTATTTAAAGAATCAAGGTTACAGTGTAACACAGGCGGCAGATGGCATTGAGGGAATGCAAAAAATAGAATCGGAGGAGTTCCATCTTGCGATTGTCGATATTATGATGCCGCGCATGGATGGTATTACAATGATGATGAAAGTGCGTGAAAAAGGGTATGAGTTCCCTGTCATTATGCTCTCGGCAAAATCGGAGGAAGTTGACAAGATTATGGGGTTAAATATGGGGGCGGATGATTACGTGACCAAACCATTTACAACGATGGAATTGCTTGCGCGAGTCAATTCACATCTGCGGCGTTACCAGCGCTATCTCGATGCGGTAACAGAACAGGGAAATCAAGACAGAGTACATATCATTGGTGGATTAGAACTAAATGAGGATACTGTGGAAGTCAGTGTTGATGGTAATCTGGTCAAGTTGACACCAATTGAGTTTAAAATTTTACTGTTATTGATGAAAAATGCAGGTAGGGTGTTTAGTGCAGATGAGATTTATGAACGTGTGTGGAATGAGCAGGCAATCAATACAAATACAATTATGGTGCATGTTAGAAAAATTCGGGAAAAGATTGAGATTAATCCGAACGATCCAAAATATTTAAAGGTGGTGTGGGGTGTTGGATACAAGATTGAAAAACAATAAAATGGCACTGCGTACAGCGATGCTTATTGTGGTAGTAGCAGCGTTATGCTTTGCATGGTTTGCGATGTCTTATAAGGACCGCGTTGACCAATACTACGCGGAGTTTGGCAATGACTTTGAGGACGAGGAATTTATTAACATACTATTCCAAAGTAATTATGTATTGTATTCGGAGGTGTTAGAAAAGAGTGGAAAAGATGCGCGAATTGAAGAATTGTATCTAACATTTTTGGAGGAGCCAATAGAAAAAGTAGCGCTCAGCGACTATTTTGGCAATGAGGACCGCTATACTGGAAACAATGAGCAGCTTAAAACATATATCATTGAAAAATTGAATAAAAATATCTCGGATATGAATGAATGGTATGTATCGAATCTTGTGATGAGTATGGATTATTGTGTGATTGATGAAACGACACAGACCATTTTAAAAAATACTACAAGAGAACCAGAGCGATTAAAAGATGGCGACTACGCAGAGTATGATTATTATTTGGTGCTTATTTATGATAAAAATGGTAGACTAGCGGACATTAGAGTTGGTGGTAGTAATGTGGAACAATTCTTGAAGAATGTTCAGCTTGTGGCAAATTCAAAAGAATCTCTTTTGTTAGATAATTACGAGAAAGTGACGCATTATGTGCTGGTGGATGAGGAAGATATGGCAAATGGAAAAGTGACTGTCACACAAAAAAGCCCACAGGATGCGGTCTTTATCTATGCTATGACAACAGAACAGATGGAACGATTTCCGTGGACACAAGTACAATCTTCTTCAGGGTCGTGGCATGTCGATTACAACAATAAAGAGACAGTATATGAAATGCTTGGTATTGGTAATTTGTATCTGACAATCCTTGGTATTATTACAATTCTTTTTGGTATTATTGCAAAGCACAGATCACATTTAACTGCGGATACAGCGGGGGTAAGGTTCTCTGCGGAGTTGATTTTCCTAATATTTTTTGTTCTGTCGACTGTACTGCAAACAACAGTGGTTGAGCTGGTTTACTATGTTAGTGAAGTGGTTAAGTGGACAAAAGAAGGCATTTTCTTTACGATTTTTGTTGCAATGGTCTTGCTGTTTGGTGCTTGGTATTGGGGGCTTTTGAGTGTGCGAGAATTGTTTACTAAATTTTTGTCCTTTTTTAGACAAAGAAGCCTTATTTATTGCTATTGGAACGAAATTAAGGGATTTTTCCGGCGCATTTTAAACAAGTGGAAAGCGATGCTAACAATTGAAGGGTTGGATAAGGATGTGTGCAACCCGTTAAAACGGTTTGTAATATTACAGTTTGTTTTTCTATGTTTCATGTGTTGCTTCTGGTTTTTGGGAATTTTTGGTTTAATGTTGTACTCTGCATTGATCTATCTAGGACTAAAACGTTATTTTAGCAAAATACAAATGCAATACAATTGTTTACTAAAGGCGACCAATGCGATTGCACAAGGGCAATTTGACAACAAACTTTCAGAAGATTTTGGCATTTTTGAAAGTTACAAGAATGAGTTGTATCAAATCCAAAATGGTTTTGGGAAGGCAGTGGATGAGGAAGTGCGCAGCCAACGTATGAAGACAGAGCTAATCACCAATGTTTCGCATGATTTAAAGACACCGCTCACGGCAATCATTACTTATGTAGATTTATTAAAAGAAGAAAATGTTACGCCAGAGCAGCGCAAGTCCTACCTGAATACATTAGAGCGCAAGTCGCTGCGATTAAAAGTGTTAATTGAGGATTTGTTTGAGATTAGTAAGGCGAGCAGTGGCAATGTGCGATTGGACCCAGTTGCGATAGACATCTGTAATCTAATACGACAAGTGTATTTGGAACATGAGGATCAGATGACAGAAAACAATTTGGATGTACGATTTGACTTGCCAGAGGAGAAATTTATTTTGCAGCTTGACAGTCAGAAAACTTATCGGATATTTGAGAATCTGTATGTCAATATCATTAAATATGCTTTGCCAAACACGCGCGTGTATGTGCAGGCAAGGGTGATTATCATAAAGGAAGGACAACGCACAATTCATATTGAAATGAAAAATATCTCAGCGCAGGAACTCATAGTCACGCCAATCGACTTGACAGAACGTTTTGTGCGGGGTGATGCATCGCGCAATACAGAAGGCAGTGGACTAGGGCTTGCAATTGCCAAGAGCTTTTCAGAATTGCAAGGAGGTAGGTTCTATGTTGAAATTGACGGAGATTTGTTTAAGGCAGTGTTGGAGTGGGATACATAATCTTTGATTATATTGTCAATTCTATATAAAAGAGTAAAAAAGCTTAGCAATATCTTTTTAAGATATTGCTAAGCTTTTTTATGCACACGGAACCCAAATGAAATTTGTCATCAAATCGATTTATCGGTTCGCTGACGGGTGCCCGGCGCGCGAGTAGGAGAAGAAACCTTCTCTACTCGATTGCACACAAATAGGAAAAGAAAAGTAGCTATGGCGGCCTATATTTGGCACGCAAGTAGAAAAAATTCCTTACTTGTGGATGTACAAACGTCGAAAAGAAAGTAGTAGCTATTATATATTGGAAAAGGAGCAGGAAAAATGGGCATAGACAAGAATCAGAACAGCAGTAAAAAAGAATTAGAGTTTAAACCATATGTCCCAGCAAAACAAGAGCCTCCTGAGTTGACTTTGACATCGTTGGTGATTGGAGTTTTGCTGGCGGTGGTATTTGGCGCTGCTAACGCTTATCTTGGATTGCGTGTGGGTATGACTGTTTCTGCATCTATTCCGGCAGCAGTCGTATCAATGGGAGTATTGCGCATTGTGTTACGCAGAAAATCTATTTTGGAGAGTAATATGGTACAGACCATTGGCTCGGCGGGAGAGTCGCTTGCAGCAGGAGCAATTTTTACAATGCCAGTGTTTTTTCTGTGGGCAAAGGAAGGCGTCAGCAATCGCCCAGGAATGCTTTCTATTTCACTAACGGCATTGCTTGGTGGGTTACTTGGTGTTCTGTTTATGGTTCCACTGCGAAATGCACTGATTGTCAAAGAGCATGGTGTACTACCTTATCCAGAAGGAACAGCATGTGCAGAGGTTTTGCTTGCAGGGGAAAAAGGTGGTACGTCTGCGCGAGCAGTTTTTGCTGGAATGGGTATTGCCGCGTTAATTAAGTTTGTCGTGGATGGCTTGAAAGTGGTTCCAAGTACAATTACAATGCGGATTCAGTCGCTTAAAACAGAGTTTTCTACGGAAATTTATCCAGCACTTGTGGGAGTAGGATATATTTGTGGGGCGAAGATTTCCTCTTATCTTTTTGCGGGTGGCATTTTAGGTTGGTTTGTGCTGATACCTGCGATTGCGGCGTTTGGTGAGGAGACAATTCTTTATCCCGGAACAGAATCAATAGAACATATGTTTTTAAAAAATGGTGCAAATGCTATCTGGAGTAGTTATATTCGATACATTGGCGCGGGCGCTGTCGCAGCAGGTGGGATTATCAGCCTTGTGAAGTCGCTTCCACTGATTATAACGACTTTTCGAGAGGCTATAAAAGGCCTACATGGAAATAATATAGATAGTGATATAAAAACAGAACGAACTGCTCATGACCTAAATATGAAAATTGTCCTTGGTGCAATTGTCTTGATTATTTTAGCAATTGCAGTATTCCCAGATATTCCTGTTTCCTTTTTGGGTGCGGTGCTAATTGCTGTGTTTGGTTTTTTCTTTTCCGCAGTGTCTTCAAGAATGGTGGGGCTTGTAGGAGGGAGCAACAATCCAGTTTCTGGTATGGCGATTGCGACACTTTTGTTTGCGACAATGGTACTCAAATCTACAGGAGACAATGGTACACATGGCATGACAGGTGCAATTGCAATCGGATCTATCATTTGTATTATCGCTGCAATGTCAGGTGACACATCACAGGATTTAAAGACTGGCTATATTTTAGGTGCGACTCCACGAAGACAACAGCTTGGGGAATTGATTGGCGCTGCGGTTTCTGCGGTTACCATTGGCGGGGTGATGCTTCTTTTGGATTCCGCTTGGGGGTTTGGCTCTACAGAACTTTCTGCGCCACAAGCTACTTTGATGAAAATGATTGTGGAAGGTGTGATGGATGGAAATCTTCCATGGACACTTGTGTGGATTGGTGTGTTTATTGCAGTTGTCATTGAAATCTTTGGTATTCCAGTACTTCCGGTAGCAATTGGATTATACCTGCCGTTAAAACTTTCTGTGCCGATTATGGCGGGGGGTTTGGTGCGTTATGTGGTATCCAGAAGAACAGTCAATACAGATATGGATAGTGAGGCGGGAAGTGGTATTTTATTTTGCTCTGGATTAATTGCAGGAGAAGGACTGATAGGGATATTGCTTGCAATTCTTGCGGTTGTCGGTGTGGCGGATAGAATTGATTTGTCCGCTATGATAGATACAGGTATCTTAGGCGGATTGGCTGTGTTCGCGGTTGCTGTGCTTGCAGTTGGGCGATATGCAGTACGAAGGAAATAAATATAGTAGAAAGAAAAAATAATACGCATAAAAAAGTGCGTATTATTTTTTAAAATTCGTCAAAAATACTAAAACATATTAATCCAGAATCAGGAATGCATAAACCCGCAATTAAACGAATAAAGGTACTTTTTCCTTTTCCATTATCACCAATTATTCCATATATTTTTCCAGCCTCTAAGCAAGTAAAGAAGGTTTCTTTTTCTGCGCGCCGATGTGCTCTGTAATAGCATATTTCCTCTGCACCAGCGCGTGCAT
>CAJUAE010000084.1:0-10446 GCA_910583965.1 uncultured Lachnospiraceae bacterium | reverse complement strand
TCTGCGCGCCGATGTGCTCTGTAATAGCATATTTCCTCTGCACCAGCGCGTGCATAAAAAAGAGCCTACAATACTGCAGGCTCCTTTTTTAAATCTGTTTCCGAAAATTGTTTTTGAAAACGGTATTGATACTATGATGGTATGCTTTTACAGTGCCCCAAAAGTAAGAGATAAATATAATGACAAGCATTATAACTGCCAAAAATATATTTAAAATAAAATCCTCTGTTCCAATATATGCCTCTACTTTATGCCCAAACCTGAGTAGGAACACATAAACACCAATACCAGCTCCGATCATTGCTAAGACACAAGGAATTGAAAAAAATATAGATATCTGTTTTTTGATTAAGCTGTATATTTCTTTTTCTTCTATTCCTAGTTTATACATTACCCAATACTGTTTTTTGCTATTTTCTGCGTCTGAGAGCTGCTGTAATGCCAATACGCTTAGGCAGATTACAAAAAAAATCACTCCAATATAAACTCCTAGAAGTCTAATACACACTGAATTTATTTTAACTGAGTTTATTTCTTGTGTCATAAAACGTATAGGATTTATAAAATCTTGATAATCTTTATCTGTTTTATATTTTGTTTCATATTTATCATACAATTCTGGATAGTTTGCCCTGAATTGTTTTTTGATTTGCTTTTCAATTTCGGTACAATCATTGATTGGTATAGCTTTCGAAGTATTAGCATAATAACAGGTATTTGCTATTTTCAAATTTTCACACACGCTATCTGCGAATATAAAGGAGCTAGAATTGCCGAAATTATACAAAAATGTTCCTACTGCATCATTATATACTGGTTTTGCTGACAAGACCAATTTTCTCTTATCGTCTAAAATAATTTCAGATTCTGCTGATTTAATTTGTGCTTCCATGTTTACTTTGTCAATTTCATTGCTCACTTGCAAGGCAAATTCGTTATCATTAAGGTCAATTGTTGGCAAATTTGCCATTTGTCTCATCTGATTATAATCAGAAAGAGAAATAGCTAGTCTTGGCATATCCCATTTACTATCACGCATATTTGCGTTTTTAAAATTTTTTCCCCACACAAAATATGATTCTTGTTGGCATACCTCACTTTCTTCAATTCCATATTCCGCCAAAATATCACGGACAAAAGAATAATCTATATATGGGATATCTTCCTGTAGATCAATGTATCTATATGAATTATTTATCATTAAATCGTATGGCATTCTATAATCCAAAAATTCTTCTGATATATCAGCTAATACAGGAGCGATAACAAATCCTAAAATGGAAACAGCAATAGCAATTGTGGCACTAGCAATTACTTTCGCATTAGAAGTGGATCGCGCATACAAGTTATTGATAAATACAACATTCAGTTTTTTATACTTATACTTTGTACTTTTATCTCGAATGATGCGAATAATATACGAAGCTGCATAACAGCCAGAGAATATGCCGCATACCAAAGTAGCACCAATCACAGTTTGATATCTGTTGTTTATTGCTGCTGGAACATTTGACATATAATCACGCTCAACAGATAAGTATTTTTTTAACATTACCGCAGCAATAGCAAAGGAAAGAATGGAAATCACTGTTCCAATCATATATATGTTTTTTCTTTGCGATTGCCCTTCCGATACCTTCTCGGCGTTCAAAAGCTCAAGAAGTTTTGTTTTTGCCAACTTTCTCGTGTTGAACATTCCAGTAAATACAAATACAAATATAAAGAAAAGAAAGGTCTTTAAAAATGTGTCTGGATAAAATCCTACTTTATAATCCATTTTACCGCCGGTGGAAACCAACACAATGCTTGTAAGTCCCCCTGACAAAAGTATTCCGAGTATAGTCCCGATAAAAATCGCTGCAATTCCAATTTCAAAAGTTTCTATAAAATAGGAGAGGGAAATTTTTCTTTGTTCCATACCCAAAAGCATATACAATGAAAATTCTTTTGATCTTCTTTTGAGCATATGGTTATTTACATAGTTTACTAAAACAAAAAAAATCAGAGAGACTAACCCGACAGTCAAATTAATCGTTTCTCGAAACAGCTCATTGGAATATCGACTTCCATCTGCTATAATTGTATTATATGGGCTACTCAGAGAAACAAAAGCAAAAAATAAGGCTGAACTAATTACTAATGTAATAATATATATCTGATAATCTTTTACAGCCTTCCTAAAATTACTATTAATCAGTTTAAGATACATGTTTTCGTTCACCTCCTAGAAGTGCTACTACATCTAATATTTCGGTGAAAAAGTGGCGCCTCTCTTTTTCTCCTTTCTGTAATTCTATATAAATCTTCCCGTCCTTTAAAAAAATAACACGCTTGGCATAACTTGCTGAAAGTGCATCATGTGTTACCATTATAAATGTTGTATTTCGCTTTTTATTCATATCGTACATTGTTTCTAAAAGCATTTGGGCAGAATGACTATCTAAAGCGCCTGTCGGCTCATCCGCAAGAACCAACTGGGGATTGTTAATGATTGCTCTGGCACATGCACAACGCTGCTTTTGCCCGCCAGATGCTTCATACGGATAATGCTGTAGAATCTCATATATTCCTAGTTCTTTTGCAATTGTGTCTATTCTTCGTTTAATTTCAATAGATGAGACACCATTGATTGTTAATGCTAGAGCAATGTTGTCATATATTGTTAAATTATCCAATAGGCTGAAATCCTGGAAAACAAAACCTAGGTTTTCTCTTCTGAACTGCGCAAGCATTTTATTTTTTAATGTAGTAATATCATTATTTTCTAAAATAATGTGTCCAGCGCTAACCGTATCAATTGTAGCAATGCAGTTTAGTAAGGTTGTTTTACCAGCTCCAGAGGCTCCCATAATCCCTAGAAATTCTCCCTTATTTACATCAAAACTGATGTCATCAAGAGCTTTCACAATATTATTATTGTTGCTTCCATAATACTTTTGTATATTTTGAATATGCAATAGCGGCCGTTCATTTTTCATATTGAATTCTCCTCCTTATCCTATATATACACTCTGAGAGGTTATATAAATTATTTTCATTATAATTGCTTGCGCTACAAAAGTATATTGTGTTATCTTACAAAATTCTTACAAAACTGTAAGAGATGCAGAATTCTATGACTGCATCTCTAATATTTTTCTATTTTGAAATACCAATATAACACTCGTTCCTTGTCCTCTTTGTGATTCAATATAAATGTCCACGCCTAGTTTGTTACATAATTTTTTGCACAAATAAAGTCCAAGACCTGTTGATGTACTATTATTCCTTCCATTTTTACCCGTATATCCCTTTTCAAAAACTCTGGAAATATCTGATTTTAAAATGCCAATTCCATTATCTTGGATGATTAGTTCTATGTCTTTGTCTATTTTCTGGGTAAATATTTTTAATTCCATTGAGTTATCAGTTTTATATTGTATTGAATTATTAATTATCTGCGTAATAATAAATTCCAACCATTTTTCATCTGTTAATACAGAATCCCTACATTCGTCTAGTATAACTTTTGCTTTATTCTCAATCAAAAGCCGTTTATTTTTGATTAAAACTTTCTTCACACATTCTGAAAGCTGTATTTCCTTGATAATATAATCTTTCTCAACATCTGCGCTTCGTGCATAATATAAAACCTGATCCATATAGTTATTCATTCTGGTTATTTCAAGCAGTATTTTTGTTGTTGTTGCGGAACGGTCGTTATCGCAAATTAATTTAATTGTTGCAAGGGGATTTTTAATTTCATGGAGCCACTGTTCAATATACTCCTTATATTCTAGCCGATCTATCTTCTCACGCGCAATTTCATCAAGCATTGCTTTGGTACATTCTTTCATTATTTGATAATAAAATTGGTCTTCTAGTGTCTGAGAAAACTCTATAATATCTGTCAACAGATATTTTTTGTCTAGTCCTTCAAGCAGCTTTTCAATTATTGTATGATATTTTTTTCTCCGCAAATAATGGTATACAAAAAGGAAACTGAAAATTCCCCAGGAAATCACATCAATTGAAATTACATATACTGTTTGAATATCCTCTGAAATTAAAAAGGCAGATAAAAAAATCAAGGCAGTCATACCAACAAAGATGTAGATTTTATTTTCTTTTAAATATTCATTCATTTGATTATACCGCATATCCCTGTCCGTGCTTTGTGTGTATAAAATCAGAGAGACCTATTTTCTCTAACTTTGCACGTATTCTTCTGATATTTACACTTAAAGTATTGTCATCGACAAACATTTCATTGTCCCATAAATACTCTATGATTTCCGTTCGAGATAAAATTTTGCCCTTTCCTTTTACTAAAAACAATAAGATTTTAAATTCATTTTTAGTAAGCTCTATTTCCTGCTCATTATAAACAATGATATTTTTTTCCACATATAATATCAAACCTTTATATTCCAACTGTTCATTTTCTGATTCCTTGTATGTGCGTTTTAGTACATTGGAGATTCTTGCCAGAAGAACAGGAATATTATATGGCTTTGTAATATAATCGTCTCCGCCAGAAATAAAGCTGTTCAACTCATCCATATCAGAATTTCTGCTGGTTATAAAAATGATTGGAACTGGAATGCTTGCACGCACTTTGCTGCAGATTTGATATCCATTTTCATTTGGAAGATTGATATCCAGCAAAATTAAATCCATATGTTCCTGAATAAGCTGATCTGCTACATTTACAAAGTCTGTAATATTGCATACTTCATACCCATTGTTTTTTAGCATATTAGACAATTCGTTCCTCATTATGATTTCGTCTTCAACAATCATTATTCTGTACATAATCTTATTCTAATCCTCCTTAATACAATATATTTTTATTATAAATTCTTATAGCCCTATTGTAAACTAAATAATATTTACTAAAATAGTTCGCTCCACATTTACATTACAATATTGCTTGGACCTAGAGCGTTTTTCAAACATGCCCTAGCATGAAGAACATTTTGGATACGGGTTGAGCAAATTTGATTTCTATACTTTTATACTTATAGGTATTTGAATTAATTTTTTCTGAAATAGACACAGTTTTTTGGTTGTGATATAATGCATGTATCAGTTGTTTACGCAAGTGATAACAATACGAAATAATATCAAAATAGATGACGAAGACAAGAAACAAAATAGTATGATTGAATTGCCATGTTATAATTATAAATAAGCCTGCTAATAAAAAGTCAAGTGTTTTTTGAAGAAAATTCCAAAAATTCGATTTGATATTTTAGGGCATAACTTTTAAGCCACCAGAACTGCCGGCTTTGAAAGGAGTGATTTAGAAAATGATGGTTACTCTGCCTGTTCTAAATTCCGCAGGCACTCTTTGACCTTGCCATAGTAGATCCGCAGGAACTTATTCGCTCCAGCTGTCATGTAGACGTAGTAGGGTTTTCCCTGGGACCGTTTTTTGTCAAGAAAACGATACACTGGATCGTCTTGCGGGCATTCTGGAGCAGGGTCGTCATGATCTGGAACAATGTCTTACGCAGTCTTGCGGAGCCGACTTTGGAAGCTCTGTTGCTTTTGGACTTATGCTGTCCAGATTCATCCACGCCAGGGTCAACACCTGCAAAGGCAGTCAGCGCTTCCCTGTGGGTGAATCTGGACACATCGCCAATCTCGGCTATAAGCTGCGGGCCATATGTTTTTCCGACACCATAGATGCCCATCACGGTGCTGTACTCGGGAAGCGTAGAGGCCAGCTCATCCATCTCCTTGCGCAGCCGTTCCACATGCTCAGAAGCAAGGTTTAACTGCTGGATACTTTGCTGGATCAGCAGCTTGTAGGTCTTCTCCTTTGGAAAGACAGCAACCAGTTCCTTTGAGGCATTGAACAGCTTTTCGGGCTTGTCTGGCTGGAAGATATAGTGGTGCTTCTTACAGAAAGCTCTGTAACGTTCTGTAAAGGCTTTTAACCCGATCCTGCGGACACAGTCCACATGCCAGAACGAATAAGCGTAATCAACCCATTTTTCGCTCCCATCCTCGCGGACAGGGCTGCCAAAGAGTTTGTTTACACTGGGATATGTATTGTCCAACAGCGCAATCAGGTTTGCTTTTGTAGCGACCTTTTGCTTCATAAAGAAGCTGAATTGGGAGTTTAAAGTTTTTAATTGGGTACGTGTATTATCCATACCTGAATATTGGCGCAGTTCCGCCCAGTTGTCAAGTGTATAGCGGGCAATCTTTTTTGCGTCTGCCGAATCTGATTTGACCTTGCGCAGGGAGTTGCTGCCGAAGTTTTTGATCAGATGTGGGTTGACAACGGAAACAAACAATCCGGCTTCTGAGAGAGCCTTTACCACAGGTTCGTGGTATCTGCCCGTACATTCCATAACGATCTTGGTGTTGCCATCTAATGAACCCAGATAATCTGAGAGTTCATGGAGGCTTTGGGATGTGTGGGAAACATCAAAGGGTTTACGGAGCACAGTACCGCCAGGCTGCAGGACTGCTACGGTGCTCTTAGCCTTTGAAACATCAATACCTACTGCATTGTACATTCTATGTACCTCCAAAAGTGTATTTGCATGGATTCCAGTCTTTCTCATTGCCGGTTCCATCTCCTGGGGTATCAAACGAACGTACTGTGGTAGTTCAACCTGCATAAATCGAACGGCTGCAATGACAGGCTGGCTGACTGGCTTTCTTACGGACGCTAATGGTCCTAGGAGGTGTCGTCAGACCGATGCCTAATCATTATACAGCTTAAACAATGAGAGGATTAAGTCCCAACTGGTTGTTGGGTACTGAAACCCTACACTTATATATTAGGAGGAAAACCAATGGAATACTACGATGAACAGATTTTAGAAGCCCGATGGGAGGAGAAACGCCGGAAACACACAACACTGGAAACAGGAATCTACGTGGAGGATGATCTTATCACCTTCTCCCAGATCACACTGCCGGATACCAAAATCCGGTTATACCTGCCAGAGCAGTTTGTCGTGATGCCAGATCAGGTGCGGGAAGTGAAATACCCGTCTCTGAATGCCCCGGATTTTATCATCACAAGTCTGGACTCTACGGTCAACTTTGGCTTTAACATTCTCCCTGTCCAGCTGGAAGAGGGGGATACCAAAACGATGAGCAGCCAGTTCCAGAATGCCCTGCGCAACGTGAATCCGTCAATCCGCATCAGCGAGCGTGTGGACAATACGGCGGCGGACAAGGGCAGTGAGATGAGCTGGTTTGGCTTTAAGGGCTATGCGCTTGACGGGCAGAATTACAACCGCATGTACATTATACGGATGCGGAAGACAGTTCTGCATGGCATTTTCAACTGTCCGCCGAGGGTAAAGGATCAGTGGGAGGGCATTGTAGAGCAGTGCTTCCAGTCAGTAGAGGAATTATGGGACATACTGAGAGGCAGACACATAAATATTTCAAGAGGATGATCAACAGGGACATCTTTCAGAAAAGAAAAGTTCTGCTGGGTATATTACTGAGTGGAAGTACAATGAAACAGGTTTATTAGATGAACTATCTCACAAAGACAGCGCTGGTATTTTGGACAGATTCCATTACACATATGATCCAATGGGAAACAGGATCGCCATCGTTAAAGAACGGAGGGGATTTCCCGAAGAGAGTGGTAGTTATCAATACAATTATGATGCATTACAAAGGCTGACAGAAGTGGAGAGAGATGGAAAGCTGCTAAGAAGATATCAATATGATACTTTTGGAAATAGAACTGAAGTGGAAGATCATGCAAATGGAATTCATTGTATCTCTGTATATGATGTCCTGAACCGATTACAAGAGCAGGATATATGGGAAAAAGGAATTGACGCAGGCAATGCTATACATAAAACATTTACCTATGATCAGAGGGGAAATCTGACAGGAGAATATCAGGATGGTGAACTGCTGCATGGATATTCTTTTGATAGTATGAATAGGCTTCAAAGGGCATGGAACCATCAGGGTATGGATACAGAGTATATTTACAATGCATTAGGGCAGAGAATTGAAAAACATACTGGTGAGGAAATAGAGAATTATCTTCTGGATTTGACAAAATCATATCATAATTTATTGGGGTTAAAAAGAGATGCAGAAGAGCAAATGTTCTATTATGATTTTGGTGTTGCAGCCATGGAGCAATCTGGAAAGATGGTTCAATACACCCTTTCTGATGAGTTAGGAAGTCCTCTGCGTGTTTTGTACAGGAACGGGTATGGCGATATTTATGGATATGATGAATTTGGAAAAGACTTGTTTGATTCCGACTTCAAAGAATATCATAACAGTAAATATACCAAACAGGGTCAAAAACAGCCATTTGGATATACAGGATATCGGTTTGATGATGTTAGCGAAACATATTTTGCACAGGCTAGAGAATATCGACCGGATATGGGGAGATTCACTGCGGAGGATGTGATTAGCGGAACTAAAATGGTTCCGATAACATTAAATCGTTATAATTATTGTTGGGATAATCCAATAATATTGATTGATTTAGATGGGAAACTGCCAGGAGAATGGGAATATGGTGAATCTACAGATTATGAAGGGGTTTATTATTTAAATTCGGAAGACGGAGCCTATACGTTTGGACATGCTGCAATGATGTTTGTTAGAGAAGATGGAAGCGGCACATTTTATAGTTTTGCGGCATCTGGGAGTGAAGCGATTAATATTGTTCTGGGAAATGATGTTCCGGGATATTTGTCAAAGGCAGAGTTATCAGCAGATGACGTAACAGCCTTTTTAGGAGATGGACCAAAGACTACGATTGTCGGTGGGGCCGGAAAAGTATATACAGATGGAATTGATGGTTGGTTATGGGACGGAGCTGAAAATCCATATACGCGCGCCATTTATATTCCGATTACAACACAAGAAGGAAAAGTAATGTCGTATTATGCAGAATATATACGTGATAATCCAGGACAATACAATTTGTATGCAAGGAATTGTGGAATGGTGGTACAAGAGATATTGCAAAAAGGAGGAAAAAATTTTGCCGCCTTACCGGGCAGTGGAAAGCAGGAGGATGAGCAAGAGGCATTATTAGATGTTATTTCGGGAGTTCTTATGGGAAAGTGGGGAAGTGCAGGAACTATCCTATTAAAACATATATTGAAGGATTATTTTGATCAAACAATTCCAGATGCTGCATATTATTCTGGGTGGATTCAGACGCATTCACTTTTGTGGATGTTTGGATGGGAAACAAGAAGAATAAAAAAGTATGAGAAAGACTAATATACCGTTTTTCTTACTCATATACAAAGCACTTGCTATTACTATCAGCAAAGGCTTTGATAGACTGAAGATATATAGGAAGAGCAAAAATGAAAAAAAATGACAAACTTTTTAAGAAAAAAATTAAAATTGGGGTAAGTGCGATGATAGGACTTATTCTATTGGTGAAAGTCAGTAGACTTATAATCATATTTTCAGGAGATATGCCAGCTATGGATGATATTTATTTTCTGGCATATGATAGTCGGACGCGGGAAACGATTATTTACAGATATGATGCAGATATGAAGAAGACAAATGAAGTTGGAAAGGCTGCAGAATATTTTCATAATTGTAAAATTGACAGTGAGAAAAAGTATATCACAGGAGTATGCAATCTTTGGCCTCCAGAAAAATATGATGATACCAAATCAGAATTTAAGTCAGGTATTGTACGATACTCATTGGAGGATGGATCATTAACGCTGCTGCGAAGTGAACAGCAGATGTGTATTGGAAACAATCAAAGTATTTTCTGGGATTCTTGTTTTCCTTTTGATAATGGAGAAAAAATGCTTATGTGTTATGTGGATGAGGAAAATAACTTTACTTATCTTTTGTATGATTTAGCAACCAGTAAAGCCAAAAAAATAGGTATGCCTAAAATGAACAGAGGAGTATGTGATATTAGAAAAGGCAACATATGGTATCCCAAAAGAAAAGGGGTGATGCAGTATAATGCAAAAACAGGCGAACTGAAACAATTTCTTCAAAATGCAGATGTGTGTACTGTATCAGATGACAGCAGGAAGGCTTCCTATTTTGGGAATGACAATAAAAAAATTTTTTTATATGACATGGTGCGCAAAAAGAAGATCGGTACCTTGAAAGCAGGATGGAACAAAGCATTTGGGAGCCTTTTTCCATATTCATGTGGATGGGATCAAAGCGGAAATTATTTTTGTTATATCGAACATTTTATTAAATTTTTTGGCAGCAGCGATACAAGGATTAAAGTTTATAATCTACATACAAAAACAAGTAAATGTATATTTCTGCATCGAAATGCATCCGCGACAGTTCAGTATGAATTTGTAAGAAATGCTGACTGAATTTGTAATAATCGTTAATACAGACCAGCTGGATGCAGTAGAGAATCCCAGAGAGGTATCTAAAATGAATTGTAACACACAGAACGCAAAAATTGCATCCATAACTGAAAAAACTTTGATCGTTGGT
>CAJUAE010000083.1 GCA_910583965.1 uncultured Lachnospiraceae bacterium | reverse complement strand
TGGTTACGAAGTCTATGAAACAGGAATCTTACGACTTTAGTCGTGAGAGGTTCAAGAAAGGAATAGATATAATCATGAAGAAACAATATTGCAATGTATTTGTAGAAATTGGAATTGAACCTGCGCAGATAGAAACATGACTTTGGGAAATTCGAGATTCTTTAAGAGCGTGTCTTCATAAAGGGGAGAATGATAGACCTGGAGTACCAATGTGGAATAGGAACAATCATCAGATTTTATTTGTACCTGGAAGTGATTTTACAGATCCATCTTATCATTTACCACATTTTTATGAGTTGTTTGCGCTGTGGGCATACAAGGAAGATAGGAAATTCTGGGAGCAAGCGGCGGTAGAAAGTCGCAGATATCTGGTGAGAGCGTGTCATGAAAAGACTGGATTTTCAGCGGAGTATGCTGAGTTTGATGGAAGTCCGATGTGTAGGAAATTGCCATGGACAAACGACCGACATGATTGGTTTTATAGTGACTCCTACCGCACAGTAGCAAATATTGGACTAGACTATGAATGGTTTGGAAAAGACGAAGGGCAGTGCCATGCAGCGCAGGCAATACAAGAATTTCTGTTGGAAGATTGCAGAAAAAATACATATCATATTTATGAAATTGATGGAAGTGTGGCGAAAGAGTGGGCGCTTCATCCAGTAGCGATTCCAGCAACCGTGGCAATGTCGACATTGGTAGAACCACTAAATGTAGTAAAGAATGGGTTGCGTATTTCTGGAATATGCCTATGCGCACAGGAGAGAGAAGATATTACGACAATTGCTTATATTTCTTTGCCTTTTTGGCGCTTAGTGGTAATTATAGAATCTGGTAATTTCGGAGTGTGCTAAAGAGCTGTCAAATTTTGACTGCTCTTTAGCTTTCTATTGACTGACGCCAAAGCCATAAATGTGTATAGTATTTTTTATCTTTGCCTGGCAGTAGATATGCTGCGCAAGTAAAAGCATGCTCAAAAAAGCAATAATTTTCTTGAGAAATTCTGCTTTTTATTAGGTTCAAAATCTTTTCTGCCCATGAAATATAAGAGGTATCTTGTGTGGCAAGCCATGCAGCTAGCGTAAATGCTGGAATAATTGGCCAGTCAAGCTGTCCTTTGCAAATTTTATCAATTTCATGAAGTGATATCTGTGCTAAAATGCACACGGCGGCAAATTGAACGCGAAATAACCAATCCTCAGCGGGATATTGATAGATTGTCTGGTGTGGTGGATATACCATAACTCCATAGAGTTCGTTATACTGACTTTCGGAAAGCATAGCAACGTATTTTTTGGCAGATTCATACCATATAGGGAGTGAAAAGTCTGTTGATGCCAATTCTTCAACAACCCGTTTGACATCTTCCGATGGTTGATTGACTGTGGGAATTGGAGTGTTAATATCGCGATAATTCCATAGGATAATCCCTTCTTCATCAATGGTTTGGTCTAATGGTGGGTTCTGCGCTTTGCTTGCTAGAACAACAAAATGCGATGGTTTTCCTGTGATTTCCTCCAGTGCAAGACGCATGGCATTGATGCTGCTTGCGGATTCCTGACAGGTGGTTGCACAACTAGTTACGCCAGAAGTGTTACCATTTTCCCTAACATTGCGTACAAGATTTATAATACTTTCTGAACTTGTATCAAGATAATCAACATTAGGAATTAGTTGTTCCATAGCAGCCATTTTACAGAGCAGTTGTGCTCGTTGATTATCAAGATTTGCCGCTGCGAACAGTAGAAGTAGTTCTAATTCGTAGGGGTCGGGGTCCAACATATAACAACAAAAGATCCATGAAGGTTCTGCCCAGTTGCAATCATTATAATCGTCGGTTTGTAAAACTTTATAATAGCAGTTAGATGCTTTTTTCCATTGTCTCTTATCAAAGTAATAGTCACCGAGATCATTGTAGGCGGAAGCGTTGTTAGGATCAGATTGATACCCCAAAGCAATATATTTTTCTGCTTCTGTTTCTTCTTCCAAATCAAGATAAGTTAATCCGGCGAAGGTATATCTGGAAGTAGTACCTCCTTTAGCAAGACCTTTTAAGATTATTGCCAATGCTTTTTCAGGCTTTTTTTGATGGCGGTAGAGATTGCATTCTACAACATATCGATCAGAAGTATCTTCTCTATCCTCGCATATTTCCATGTGATCAAAGATATTCTGACAAAGCGTCCACAAACGATTTTGCGAAGATGCATCGCAATGATCAATTATGAGTAAAATAGAAGCGATAAAGGTGCACACTGCCTGTTCGCCAGCTTTTTCGATAAGGCTGTTATCTTCAAGCCAAGTATATAATAGTTCTGTGTTATTTTCCTTATTATGCCATAATGCAGTGGCATAATATTCTAGTGCTTCTTGTACTTGACCAGAGTCGTATAGATTTTGCGCATTTTTAATAACTTCAGATTTCAATATTTTCTGCTTCCTTTCTTTAATTTTGATGTAATCTGTTGTGAAAATCAATTGACCATGAAAGATCATAGAGATGGAACAATCCGTCATCTTTAACCAAATCTTTATCAGCTAGAATATTCATACAAATTTGGTAGGCGGTATCATTGATACCATGCGGAATGACATCTCCGTTTGTCAGATAAATGTAAAATTGATAGATATCTTCACTGTAAGCATTTGATTGATCTTCCTGCGTGGAAAAATAGATTGTGTCGTCTAACTGTTCAGCTTTCTCTGGATGGATGCGTTCCATGAAAAAACCATTCCATACTTCAAATCCTCTCGATTGAAGGTTTCCAATAATAAAAGGTTTCATCAACTGAATCGCTTTGTCATTCAGATGATATTTGTGGATGCGCATCTGCTCTGCCATTGCATAGAAATTACCAACTACTCGATGTTCCATTCCGTCAAGTGCTAGAGAATTCGTATAACAGTTTAGAGAGGAAAAGAGTTCGTCTGCATCTTGATTTTCGATATCTGGAATGAGTACAGCAGCAATTCCTAACTCTCTATCGATATAACGACTAGGATAAATAATTTCAGTGGAAGTATGACAGTGGGGACAAACTGGATGAAAAAATTGGTTTTGGTTTAAAAGCTGTCTTCCTTTTGGCCAAAGAAGTGTATCAAAACAGTTGATACACTGTGTGACAAATAGTTCGTTGCAATGGCGGCATTGAACAGTCAATTCGGTTGTTGCCCGCGGGTTCTTCATAGTATGTACCTCCTTGAGTAGAGACAGTTTGTTTTCTATGGAATTTAATACTATTATTATAAAGTAGACTGCAAACACTGTCAATTTAAATGAATACGAACTCTGGTGTGGGTATAAATTACAACTTGTATTGTTACTTTTCACACCCGCGCCAAAGTAGTGGGAATCATGCGCCAAAATGCTTGCCTTTTAGCATTTTGTGTGCAAAATCTGTTATAATTCACACCTCAATAACTTATAACATGATAAAAACTGGCGTGGGTGTGAATTGTAACCTTGTATTTTGTCGTTCTAATAAAATTTAAAAAATATAATTGACATGTTTTGCTGATTATGGTAACATAGATTCCGGTGATAACGGTAAGGCCGTTATAAGTTAGCTGCTATAGCACAGTCGGTAGTGCGCAACATTGGTAGTGTTGAGGTCACCAGTTCGATTCTGGTTAGCAGCTCTAAAACTAATAAAAATAAAGACTTTTTGAGATATAATCTCAGAAAGTCTTTATTTTTATGTATATGGGCACCCAAGTGAAGTTTATCAGCAGAAGTGTGAGTAGGGGAAGGTAAACTTTCCTTACTCGATTTATAAAATATAGTCAACGGTAACTTATATTTTTGATTCTTCTAAGAGTTTGAGAATTTTTGAGCAAATAGTAGAGTAGAATAGAGTAGGGATGATTTACCTAATTTTATGAGCGTATTATTTCCCAAGACTCGGCGTAGCCTTTGCTACGCCTGTACTTGGGATAGTTTTAGAAATATTTGTGTCAGTCTGTATCAGATGCAGGGGCTTGTGGTTCCGCAGGTGGCGCCTCTGGCGAGGGTGGTGTGATACCAGCAGCTCTTAGCTGCATTTCCAATATTTGTTGCTGAAGGACTTCCTGCGCGTTTGGTGCTGCAAAGAATGTACTATTATGTGGACAAAGTTGTGTGTTTTCTGTGCCTTTATCTGCAGGAAGCGTTGTAAGTGATGAGGCAAGATTATTGTCCAGAAGTCGGTCAGGTATCTGCTCAATAACAGATGCCTGTTTAAAAGGACATTCTTCTGCTGCCGAGAGTCCACAATATCCACATATATTAGAGAAGTAATGTACATCACAATATTCAGTTGGAACGGAGCCTTCTGCAAAATATTCTGTCTTGACACTGCCATTACATACTCCTGCAATTGGGAGTCTTCCAGATTTGGAACAGATGGAAGCTGTGACAATACCACTCGCCATGGGAAATGACTTGTATTCCAAGTTTTCATGAATCTTTGACATGACTTTTTTCCACATGGTTTTTGACAAATTCTTTTCGGCTGAAGTTTTCATACTGACATTATTGTCGTAACCAGTCCATGTTGTAGCAGTATAGTATGGTGTATAACCAGAAAACCACACATCTTTGTAATCAGAAGTAGTACCTGTTTTTCCGGCGATTGCCATATTTCCAAAATTGACAGATCCACCAGTACCAGATGTAACAACGTCAACCATAGCACTTGTAAGCAGCCATGCAGTGGATGCTTTAATCACCTGCGTAGACTCAGGAGTGGTGTTGTCAATCATAACATTACCATCGTGATCAATAATTTTTGTATAGAACTTCGGTTTGACATAAGTTCCCTGATTGGCAATAGTAGCATAGGCAGCGTTTAATTCCATGTTGGTAACACCGTCTGTGATTCCGCCAAGTGCGAGGGGCTGTCCAATATCCGATACAATAGAACCATCTTTTTCAACACGTTTGTCAACGAGTGTAGAGAAACCGAAGTTCTGCAGATAGTCAAAGCCAAGTTGTGGAGAAATCTGTGTAAGTGTCTTAACGGCCACAATATTTGCAGATTGTACAATGCCATATCGAAGACTCAGAAGTCCTCTGTAATTATTTCCCCACCAGTTTTTCACAGGGCGTCCGCTGTTGTAATTAAATGGTGCATCATTTTGTACATCGGCAAGCGTTAGACCTGCACTGTCGAGAGCTGGTGCGTAGGTCGAGACTACTTTGAAGGTAGAACCAGGCTGTCTTGTTGTGTTGGAGGCTCTGTTGAGGGTACGGCTTGCCTCCTTTGTACCACGTCCACCTACAATGGCGACAATATGTCCAGTAGACTGGTCTTCTACAGTGATAGATACCTGTGGCTGTGGAGTGAGTGTGATGCGTTCTCCATCAACTTTGTCCCCATCTGACATGACGTCATGTTTGTAGGCTTCAATTGCTTCATATGCCTCGTCTTTTGTCGCGTATAGCAGGTTAAAGGAAGGATTTTGTTGTTTATAGAATGCCTTGAACATCTCGGTACTGTGGTTTTCTTTTTCGCCGTTGGCTTTTTCAATTGTGAGAGCATAATTTAAGTACCATTTAATGGTTTCAGGATAGTTTTCTTCATTTTCATATACTTCATCACAGATTGCCTGGATATCTGGGTCCTGCGTTGTGTAAATACTCAAACCACCACTGAATAAAAGCCAGTGCGCCTGTGTCTCATTGAATCCTTTGATTTCCATCAAATCGTTCAATACCTGTCTGGTAACTTCGTCTACAAAATATGTATAGACGGATTTGTCCACAGTTTCTTCATTCACAGCCAAAATACGACTGTATACGTCATCGGCCATTGCTTCGTCGTACTCAGCCTGCGTAATATAGCCCTGGTCTTTCATTTTTTCAAGAACGATTTCACGTCTTGTTTCATTGTTTTCTGGATGGGATATGGGATTGTATTTTGAAGGGTTTGATGTGGTGGCAACGATAACTGCACACTCAGATAGCGTTAACTGATAGGGCTGTTTATTAAAATAGCGCAAAGCGGCAGCTTTAACCCCCAAGGTATTTTGTCCCAGATTGATGGTGCTCATGTAAATTTCCAGTATTTTTTCTTTTGACATCTTTTTTTCTAGTTCGATCGCAAGATATTGTTCCTGGATTTTACGTTTAATTTTCTGCATTGTCTCTTCATTCACCCAGTCATCAAATACGTTATTTTTTATAATTTGCTGAGTGATTGTAGAAGCACCTTGCGAGAGTTCTCCATTTTGCAATGCTGCAAAACCTGCACGTATAATACCTCTGATATCAATGCCGTTATGCTCATAAAAACGCTCGTCTTCAACTGCGACGAAAGCGTCTGCAAGATATTTAGGAATCTTATCGATTTCTTCATAGCTTCTGTTTGAATTAGCGGCAACTAATTTGGTCAACTCATTGCCTTTTGCGTCGTACACAACTGTGGCAAATCCTTGTGGAAGAACAGCAGCAGGGTCTACATCAGGAGCTGAATTTAAGATTCCTTTGAAGGCACCAATACCAAAACAGATACCAACAATCATGGTTGACATAACACCAACTAATATCAGCTTCAGCACAGAGACTAGAAACATTTTTTTGAATTTTATGGATTTTGAAGTTAGGGATTTCTGGACTTTTGAAATGCCTCTTTTCCCATAATTCATTGAATCACCTCCGTCAAACTAAAATTCATTCTACTCATTATAACAAAATCCTTTGCGTAAATAAAGAACTTTTTTTAGAGTTTATAGGAATTATATTATTTCTTTATATTTTTATGTGTTTTTGGTGGAAGTTACAGTGTATGGATATAAATGTGTTTTTCACAGGTTGGGAATGCGCAGCACTGTACATTTTGTGAGAATAGGATTTTGGTATAGGGTCATTTTTTACTTTGCATATCGCCCTGAACTGTTACTATGAACAGCTTTTATATTATGAATCAGTGTCATTAAATTAAGGAATTGGACAAATAAACTGTACTGGAAAACGCAATCATTTATAGTGTTATATTATAATTTTCAAACAGGAAAGGCTTAACTTACTGACATTGACTATGTAACAGTAATTATACAAATACTAGTTTAGGCGGAATATTTGCATTTTATACAACTACAAGTTATGATAGAAGTATAAAAGTTGATTGGTTGGAGGTTGAATATGGAAAAAGAGATGACAGAACAGTCGTATGATGATTTTATATTACTCACGAAAGGGGCAGAAGCGGAACTTGTAGAAAAAAAATCAAGATTCATAGCAACAGTGCGTCCTGTTAATAGTGAAGATGAGGCAATAACCTTTATAGAAGATATGAAGAAGAAATATTATGATGCCAGACATAATTGTTCTGCTTTTATAATAGGAAGCAAAGCACAACTTACCAGAAGTAGTGATGATGGAGAACCAAGCGGTACAGCGGGGCGTCCAATGCTTGAGGTATTGCTTGGAAGTGGGATTAGAAATGTTGTTGCTGTGGTCACAAGATACTTTGGTGGAACCTTATTGGGAACTGGTGGTCTTGTGCGGGCGTATTCTAGTGTGTTGAAGGAAGCGTTGCAAAAGTGTGAGACGGCTCGTCAGCATTTTGGTGTCAAACTAAAGATTCGGACGAATTACAATATGGTTGGAAAAATACAATATATTTTGGCTAGTAAAAACATTGAGATAAAGGATAGTGTCTATATGGCTGATGTGGAGATGACGGTCATAGTACCAATTGAGGAGTATGACCGCCTTTGCAAAGAAATTGCAGAGGCGACAAGTGCCTGTGCAAAGATAGAAGAACTGGAACGTCTGTATTATTTTGCATAATGTAAAATTGAAATTTCACACGTTCTGATTAGTATGCCCGCAAAAGCGGGCAGATGGGAGTTCGTGTGAATGGCAATATATTTTTTGAGGTTATCCTGGTTCTGAGATGCGAGTTACACCCACAAATATTTCAGAGATTTTATACCAAGTAGGGTAATCTACAATTCCAGTGGGGGGAAGACCAAACACACGTTGGAAAGTACGAACTGTGTTGGCAGTGGCTGTTCCAAAGATTCCGTCTTCGGTGATGCGAGGAATCGCTGGATAATTTTGTGCGATGCGATTTAACTGTTGCTGCATCTGTAGTACTTTCTGACCAGAAGAACCAATCGTTAGGTCATAGCCTGGCCAGGAGGAGGGAACACCAGAAATATAGGATGTGGAATTAATGTACATATCATTTCCATAATAATAACGAATGATTTCTATTGGTGTGTATCCTTGGTCGCCTAGATATTTGCTACCCCATTGAGAAAGTCCGTTGCAGGTAACGCGATTTCCATCGCAGTAAGAGGTAAAAATTGGCTGTCGTACTCCTGGGCGAGACAAATAGTTAGAAAAGATACTGTCCACAATACGGCTAATATTTTGATAGATATTTCTGCCATGAATCCATTTTTGATCGTAAGCGGTGGAGGAAGTGATGGTGAAGTTGTAGCCTTGATTTCGGTACCACTCTGTATACACGCGATTTAGAGTAAAAGACATAATCGCCAGGGTGTTGGCATAAATTGTGTTCTCTGGCCATGTTGCATAAATTTCAGACGATACAACATTTTTAATGTAGTCGGTATAACGCACATAGTAATTGGGGGCAGAGGAATCTTGTGGTAGACCATCATGCACAATAACATATTCAGGTATTACAACACGGCTTAGTACAATTTCCCCACTCTCGTCCATCGGTTTAATTTCATCTTCTGGTATTTTAGGAGGATATTCTCCGTAGAGTGTGTGATCAGGTATAATAATATCTTCTTCTGCTTCCCCTGGAGGTTCGACTTCAAGTGGATTCATAGTGACTGGCTGTATTGCTGTGACATCGGGAAGTATCTCTGTGCCAGAGATAAAAACTGGCTCATAACCGGGTGCGGTAACAGAGATATTATATTCTGAGTAAGGCTGTACATCACTGATTTCAGTGCTGTAGGAAAGGTTTGGAGCAGGAAGTGAGATTGTGTCTGTAAGACCAGAATCGTTTGTGGTGAGCGTTTGAACAACGGATTCAGGAGCAGCGGAGTAAGAGATGGTTATCGTGGCGTTATCTATGGGGATAAAGCCCAGCGACGACGTGACGCTGATGGTTAAATCTCCAGAATAAGCGGGTGTTTCAGCTTTCAAAATTTGAGACATAAAAATCCCCTGCAAATGTTTTTTATAATATATGCAGGGGATTTGATTGTGTGACGTATCAATTTTTTTTCATACCTGCCCGCTTTCTTAAAGTGGGATCAAGAATTTTTTTGCGGATGCGAAGACTTTGCGGGGTTACTTCCAGAAGTTCGTCCGTATCAATAAAGTCAAGTGCCTGTTCCAAACTTAAAATTTTAGGTGGTGTTAACCGCAAGGCTTCGTCGGCACTAGAAGAACGCGTGTTTGTAAGTTGCTTTTTCTTACAGACATTCAGTTCAATATCCTCTCCTTTTCCGTTTTGACCAACCACCATACCAGAGTAAACTTTCTCACCTGGTCCAATAAATAGGATGCCGCGTTCCTGCGCGTTGTACAAACCATAGGTGATGGCCGCTCCTGCTTCAAATGCAATTAGTGAACCCTGTTTACGGTATTGAATATCGCCCTTATATGGTCCATAACCGTCAAAGATTGTATTCAAAATGCCATTTCCTTTTGTATCTGTTAAAAATTCACCACGATAGCCAATCAGCCCACGCGATGGGATAGAGAACTCCAAACGAGCATAGCCACCGCTTGCCTTGCCCATATTTTGTAACTCGCCTTTTCGCTGACTGAGTTTTTCAATGACAGTTCCAGAAAATTCTTCAGGAACATCAATGTATGCAAGTTCCATTGGCTCTAATTTTTTGCCGTTTTCGTCTACTTTATACAATACCTCTGCTTTGCTTACAGCAAACTCAAACCCTTCACGACGCATATTTTCAATTAGGACGGAAAGATGTAGTTCACCACGACCGGAAACTTTAAATGCGTCTGTATTTTCTGTTTCCTCGACACGCAAAGATACATCTGTGTTTAGTTCTCGGAACAGCCTGTCACGCAGATGACGACTGGTGATATATTTTCCTTCTTGTCCCGCAAGGGGAGAATCGTTTACTAGAAAATGCATAGCGATTGTAGGGTCACTGATTTTTTGAAAAGGAATTGGTACTACCTTGTCGACAGCACAGAGTGTATCGCCAATATGAATGTCTGTAATACCAGAAATAGCAACAATGGAACCAATTTGCGCTTCTTTTACTTCTATTTTATTTAAACCATCAAATTCATAAAGTTTGCTAACTTTTACTTTTTTCTGTTTATCTGGTTCATGGTGATTACAAATAATAACTTCTTGATTGACAGAAATTGTGCCATTGTCAACTTTACCCACGCCAATACGACCAACATATTCATTGTAGTCAATCGTGCTGATTAGCACTTGTGTTCCAGCATCGGGGTCTCCTTCTGGTGCCGGAATATAATCAAGGATCGTCTCAAATAATGGAGTCATATCAATCCCTGTTTCTGTTTCTGCTAGAGAGGCAATCCCAGTTTTTGCGGAGGCATATACAAATGGACAATCAAGTTGTGAATCGTCTGCATCTAACTCGAGAAAAAGTTCAAGCACTTCATCGACAACCTCAGAAGCACGTGCTTCAGGACGGTCAATTTTGTTGATGCATACAATGACTGGAAGTTTTAGTTCCAGTGCTTTTTTGAGCACAAATTTTGTTTGAGGCATAGCGCCTTCAAATGCATCAACAACGAGAATAACACCATTTACCATTTTGAGTACACGCTCTACCTCACCGCCAAAATCAGCATGACCAGGGGTATCGATAATATTAATCTTTGTATTTTTGTACATGACGGCTGTATTTTTTGATAGGATTGTGATGCCGCGTTCCCGCTCTATATCGTTAGAATCCATAACACGTTCAGCAACTTCTTGGTTTTCGCGAAACACGCCGCTCTGTTTTAAAAGTTCATCTACAAGGGTAGTTTTGCCGTGATCTACATGGGCGATAATGGCTACGTTTCTGACATCTTTTCTTTTCTGTATCATAATAAATCCTCCATATTTTCAAACACAGTAATTCATTCAAAATTTCTTTTCAAAACTAAAACAGTATAGCACTTATGTGTGCTTTTTGCAATGAAAAATATTAAGAGAAAACTTTTCTACGGCGTTTGGCAAATTGTGGCGCATTGGGATACGGGGATTTGTCAAACGCTGTAAAAAAATGCCTAAATGCCTTGAATTATCAGTGTTTCTGCGATATTTCAAGCTTTATTTACCGTATAAACTAGCATATGATTTAACTACAAGAACGAAGGGAGAATGAAATAATGCAAGAGACATTAAAGACAAAAAATGGGTATCATGAGCAGGTGATTGAAAATAATCAGGTGACAGTCATGGGTGAGATTGTGAGTGAGTTCTCATTCAGCCATGAAATATTTGGCGAGGGCTTTTATATGGTAGATATTCAGGTGGCAAGATTGTCTGAATCTATGGATATTATCCCAGTAATGATTTCAGAGAGACTGCTCGATGTAAGTGGGGACTATAGAGGTATGATGGTGGTAGTAAATGGTCAGTTCCGTTCCTACAACCGACATGAGGAGCACAAAAATAAACTGGTTCTTTCTGTGTTTGCAAGAGAAATTGAATTTGTGGAGGAAATCAGTGAGAATATTAAAACGAATCAGATTTTCCTTGATGGGTATGTGTGCAAGGAACCTGTATATAGAAAGACTCCTCTGGGACGTGAGATTGCGGACCTGCTGTTAGCAGTGAATCGCCCATATGGAAAGTCGGATTATATCCCTTGTATTTGCTGGGGAAGAAATGCCCGCTATGCATCAAATTTTGAGGTGGGAGAGCGCTGTTTGGTATGGGGGCGCATTCAGTCAAGAGAGTATATGAAAAAAATTACAGAGGAAGAATTGGAAAAGCGAATTGCTTACGAAGTTTCTGTCAGCAAGTTAGAACTTCCAGAGGAAGATACAGAGGAATTATAAATGTAACAATTAAGAATAAAAAGTTGCAAAATCTTGTATGTTATGCTATTATTTTCGGAGTGATAAATGTTTATATCTGCGTGGGTGATGCAGTTACGAGGAAAGGGCATAAGGGATAGATTTATGGAAAAAGGAATAATACAAGTGTACAGTGGTGAAGGATACGATAAATCTGCCATGGTGCTCGGGAGAGCGATACAAATTGCGAGTACAGGCAGGGATGTAGTGATTATCAATTTCCTAAAGAGAAATCAAAATGAAGCTTTTCTCAAACGGATGGAACCAGAAATCAAGACCTTCCGTTTTGAGAAAAGCGCAGTAGAATTTGCACAACTTTCTGACGAGCATAAACAGGAAGAAATTCATAATATAAAAAATGGGCTGAATTTTGCCAAGAAAGTTCTCACAACAGGAGAATGTGGTTTGCTGATTCTGGATGAAGTACTTGGACTGATTGATAATGGCATTATAACCATTGAGGATTTGCATCATATTTTGGAGGCAAAATCAGAGGATGTTGATATTATTCTGACAGGAGTACATCTCAATGATGCTGTGTGTCAGCTCGCAGATAAGATTTTTAAGATTGAGGCAGTCAACTATAAAGTATATTAGGAATTGACAAGGAGCTGTTTGGGCTCCTTTGTTTTTGTGATAAAGAATTATAGCAAAATTCAACCATCTCTTGATTTGTGTATTCCTTTCAGAAGTTTTGGTGTGAATTGCAACAATTAATATTATATGCTGGTTCCGACACGTGCGGCAAGTGCATGGTGCGAGTGTGAAAAGCGACGTTATTTTTCTACAATTTCTGAAAATCTGGTTTATCAGTTGACAGTGTACATATTAGGATATATAATAAAATAACATAAAAAGATAGAGGTTGCGTTTTTTATCAGTACTTTTAAGAAATTATTATGAAGTAGCATGAATTTTTATAATATGAAGCTTCCTGAGGTGGCAGGCACCGTTTAAGGGAAAAGGAAAGGAAAAAACGCCGAAAGCAGAAGTTTCCTGAGTGCTATCTGCTTGGGCATGTGGTTAAGAGCTGCATGACTGTCATCAACAGATGGAGCGCTATCATTTTCAGCCAGAACTAGTTTGATACTGGTATATGGTATTGTGTGGATAGAGTACCGGCCGTCTATTGATTAGATGATCGGTTTTTTCTTTGTAGGTTAGTATATTTTTTAAGGAGGAAATTTCTATGTCTATATTCAAGGGAGCAGGTGTTGCGATTGTCACACCAATGAAACCAGATGGAGGGGTAAATTACGAGGCTTTTGCAAAGCTAATCGAGTTCCAAATTGCGAACAAGACAGATGCAATTATTGTGTGTGGGACAACAGGTGAGGCGTCAACGCTTACACATGAAGAACATTTAGACTGTATCCGTTTCTGTGTAAAACAAGTTGATAAAAGAATTCCCGTGATTGCAGGAACAGGATCGAACTGCACCCAGACCGCAGTTTATCTCTCTCAGGAAGCAGAAAAAGCCGGAGTGGATGGATTGCTTTTGGTAACACCCTATTATAACAAGGCCACACAAAATGGTTTGTATGAACATTTTAAAATGATTGCAGAGTCTGTGAAGATACCAATAATTTTATATAATGTACCTGGAAGGACAGGATGCAATATTCAGCCGGCTACGATTGTGCGTCTCTGTAAGGAGATTGAGAACATTGTCGGTGTAAAGGAAGCGAGCGGAGATATTTCACAGGTAGCGAAACTGATGGCATTGGCTGATGGGTGTGTGGATTTGTATTCAGGAAATGATAATCAGATTGTACCACTTCTTTCTCTTGGTGGAAAAGGGGTCATTTCTGTGCTTTCCAATGTTGCGCCAGAACAGACACATAATATCTGCCAACTGTATTTTGACGGAAAAACAGACGAGAGCTGCAATGAGCAGTTAAGGGCGATAGAGCTTGTTGATGCACTATTTTGTGAGGTAAATCCAATACCAATAAAGAAAGCAGTAAACTTGATGGGATTAGAGGGCGGTATGCTTAGAAGACCTTTGACGGAGATGGAGCCTACAAATGTTGAGCGGCTTGAGAAAGCCATGAAAAATTACGGAATTTTGTAGGGAATCGCAGGAAGATAACAAAAGTGGGAAAGGATACGATAAGAGATGACTAGGGTGATAATGCATGGTTGCAATGGAAAAATGGGACAGATGATAACCGGAATTATAGCTTCGGATCCTGAGATAGAGATTGTGGCGGGTATCGATGCATCAGACCATATTAAAAATGCATATCCTGTGTTTCACAGTATTGATGTGTGTGATGTGACAGCAGATGTTGTGATTGATTTTTGTGTTGCGCAGGCAGTTGATGGGCTTCTTGATTATTGTGTGGAGCGTCAAATTCCATGTGTACTTTGTACTACTGGACTTTCCGAGACGCAGCTTGCACATGTGGAGGAGGCTTCACAGAAAGTGGCGATTTTGAAATCTGCCAATATGTCATTAGGGATTAATATGTTGCTAAAACTCCTAAAAGAAGCAGCAGAAATATTAGTTCCTGCTGGATTTGATATTGAGATTGTGGAGAAACATCACAATTTAAAAGTGGATGCGCCAAGTGGTACAGCACTTGCACTTGCAGATAGTATAAATGAATCATTTAACAACGAATATGAGTATGTTTATGATAGAAGTCAGGTACGAGCAAAACGCACAGACAAGGAGATTGGCATTAGTGCGGTGAGAGGTGGTACAATTGTTGGTGATCATGATGTGATTTTTGCGGGAGAAGATGAAGTGATTACTTTTTCTCATCGAGCATATTCAAAAGCATTGTTTGGAAAAGGTGCTGTCCAGGCGGCGAAGTTCTTAAAGGGAAAACCCGCTGGCAGATATGACATGAAAGATGTGGTATAGGACAGATGGAATTTCGGCCATGTATAGACATTCATAATGGGCAGGTGAAACAGATTGTTGGCGGTTCTTTAATGGATAAGGGCGACCATGCAGAGGAAAACTTTGTGGCGTCAAAGAATGCGGAATATTATGCAAGATTATATCAGAAAAGTGGGATTAAGGGAGGACATATCATTCTTTTAAACCCTGTGTCAAGTCCTTACTTTGAAGCAACAAGAAAACAGGCAATGCGGGCACTTGCAGCATATCCAAATGGACTTCAAATTGGGGGGGGTATCACAGCCGAAAATGCGAATGCATATTTAAATGCAGGTGCTTCTCATGTGATAGTAACTTCTTACGTTTTTCAAAATGGCAAAATAAATATGGAACATCTAGACAAAATCTATCGTACTGTAGGAAAAGAACATTTGGTGTTAGACTTGAGCTGTCGTATGAAAAATGGTCGATATTATATTGTGACAGATCGTTGGCAGAAATTTACAGATGTGTGCGTGGATGACAGCATACTTGATTTATTGAGAGAATATTGCGATGAGTTTTTGATTCATGCTGTGGATGTGGAGGGGAAAAGTCAAGGAATTGAACAAGTACTTGTTCAATTCCTTGGAGCGTGGTGTAATGCGCACGATAATGCAGTTATTACTTACGCAGGCGGCGTACACAGTTATGAGGATATTGAACTTTTGGGAAGGCTTGGGCACAAAAAAATTAACGTGACGATTGGGAGTGCACTTGACATATTTGGCGGGAAACTTGCTTTTGATGAAGTGATTCAAAGAATTAGAAAAGCTTCGTGAGAAAATCACGAAGCTTTTTGTGTACATGGAATGCAATCAGCAAGGGAAGTAACTTTCCCTATTTGATTACAATAGATTTATATGCAATCCTTATAATTTTGTTACATTGACTGCCTGAGGACCTTTTTCGCTGTTTACAATTTCAAATGTTACGTTAGCGCCTTCGTCAAGGGATTTGAAACCGTCCATTACAAGTCCAGAATAGTGTACAAATACATCATTCCCTGCTTCGTCAGAGATAAAACCATATCCCTTCTGGTTATTAAACCATTTTACTGTACCTTTGTTCATTGCAGATACCTCCCAAAATAATTAAATAGTGCAGTAGTTCGCACTGCAACATTAATAGAATATCATAGTGTATTGGAAAAGTAAAGAGATTCTATTTTTATCAAATTAATAAAATGATACCAGGGTCAAAAGGTCAAGAAATCCGATGCAAGCAAGCTTGCAAGAGGA
>CAJUAE010000082.1 GCA_910583965.1 uncultured Lachnospiraceae bacterium | reverse complement strand
GGAGGATTGTGTATTGTCACTTGCGAATGGTTTTCTTCCTGTGACAAAGGAAGAAGTTCAGGAACTTGGTATTCAACAGTTAGATTTTATATATATCACAGGAGATGCCTATGTAGATCACCCTTCCTTTGGACATGCAATCATTACGCGATTGCTTCAAGCACACGGTTATTCTGTTGGAGTTATAGCGCAGCCAGATTGGAAAAGAGAAGATAGCATTACAGTGTTAGGTACTCCGCGTCTTGGTTTCCTAGTATCTTCTGGCAATATGGATTCTATGGTAAATCATTACTATGTGTCCAAAAAACGCCGTGAGACAGACGCCTATACTCCTGGAGGTGTAATTGGCAAAAGGCCTGACCATGCCACAGTTGTATACAGCAATCTAATTCGCAAAACGTATAAAAATATTCCAATTATTATTGGAGGAATTGAGGCCAGCTTACGGCGTATGGCACATTATGATTATTGGTCAGATTCGTTAAAACACTCGATTTTATTGGATAGTCAGGCCGATATTATTTCTTATGGCATGGGTGAGAAATCAATTGTTGAAATTGCAGATGCGCTAAATAGTGGGATTGCTGTTAAAGATTTGTCATTTATTGCTGGAACAGTGTATAAGACAAAGGATATTTCTGGCCTTTATGATTATGAACTTTTACCATCTTACAATGAAATGCTGGCGGATAAGCTTTTGTATGCAAAAAGCTTTCGACTACAGCATGAAAATACAGATTCTTTTAATGGGAAAATTTTGGTAGAACCATATCCAAATGGTATTTATATTGTGCAGAATATACCACAGAAACCACTTTCGACACAGGAGATGGATGATGTCTATGCACTGCCATATCAGAGAACCTATCACCCATCTTATGAGTCGCAGGGGGGTGTTCCTGCGATAGCAGAGATCAAGTTTTCCCTAATTAGCAATCGCGGGTGTTTTGGCGGATGCAATTTTTGCGCACTTACATTTCATCAAGGACGTACCATACAAGTGCGCAGCCATGAATCGATTATAGAAGAAGCCAAGCAGATTATACAGGAGAAAGATTTTAAGGGATATATTCATGATGTGGGTGGCCCGACAGCGAACTTTAGACAGCCTTCCTGCCAGAAACAATTGCGCGATGGTGTGTGTAAGCATAGACAATGTCTTTGCCCAAAGCCTTGTCCGAATCTTGAAGTAGACCATTCAGATTATCTGTCACTTCTACGTAAATTAAGGACACTTCCAGAGATTAAAAAGGTGTTTGTACGTTCAGGAATCCGTTTTGATTATTTGATGCTTGATAAAGAAGATACTTTTTTTAAGGAACTTGTGGAACATCATATTAGCGGACAACTTAAGGTGGCACCAGAGCATATTTGCGATGTGGTTTTGTCCAAGATGGGAAAACCAGAGAATGCTGTTTATAAGGTATTTGCCCAAAAATATCAAAGGATTAATCAAAAACAAGGGAAAAAACAATTTTTAGTGCCTTATTTGATGTCTTCGCATCCGGGTTCTACGCTCAAGGAAGCAGTTGCGCTTGCAGAGTATTTGCGAGATGCTAACTTTATGCCAGAACAGGTACAAGACTTTTATCCAACGCCATCAACAATATCGACAGTGATGTATTATACTGAAGTGGACCCTGTAACAATGAAACCAGTTTATGTCTGTAAGAATCCGCACGAAAAAGCAATGCAGCGCGCGTTGATTCATTATTGTAATCCGAAAAATTATGACCTTGTTCGAGAAGCGTTAACGCTTGCAGGGCGAGAGGATTTAATTGGGTTTGATAAAAAATGCTTAATTAAACCAAGGAAATTGGCAAATGAACAGAAGCAAAAGAAAGACCAACTGCACAGAGAGAAAACACAACAAAAAATAGAAAAGAAAAGAACGATAAGAAATGTCCATAAACAAAAAAGGTTTGTTAAGTGAGGGAGATTGAGATATGAACATTATATTGATTACAGGAGCTTCATCTGGTATAGGGGTGGAATTTGCGTTGCAGTTGGACAATGTTTTCCAAAATATTGATGAAATATGGATGATTGCACGTCGCAAAAAGGAATTGTTAGAAGTAGCACAGCATCTAGAACACACAACACGGGTTCTAGACATGGATATTACAAAAGAGGAACAGGTAGAACGACTAAGAAAGTTACTTGCAGATGAAAAACCAGTGATTCGCATGCTTGTCAACTGCGCAGGATACGGCATTCTGGGAGATTTTTCCGCTTCCAATATCAACGAAGAACTTGGTATGATAGAGGTAAACTGCAAGGCATTGACGCAGATGACACATCTATGTCTTCCTTATATGAGGAAAAACAGTCGATTGATTCAGGTTGCGTCCAGTGCTGCTTTTTTGCCACAGCCTAATTTTGCAGTTTATGCGGCAACAAAAGCTTATGTGTATAGTTTTTCCAGAGCATTGCGTCAGGAGTTACGTCATAAAAAAATTTATGTGACTGCAGTGTGCCCTGGTCCAGTTGATACGCCCTTTTTTGATATTGCAGAGAAAACTGGCAGTAGGCTTGCAGTAAAAAAACTTACCTTAGTACGCGCGGATCAGGTAGTAGAGAGCGCGATTCAAGATTCTTACCATAAAAGAGAACGGTCTGTGTATGGAATTTGGATAAAGAGTTTTGAAGTTTTGGCAAAAATTATTCCACATCAAGTTCTTTTGGCAGGAATGCGATTTTTAAAATAGTATGAAATGTGAAGAAATCAAAGTTCGCCATCTTGATTTGTCTGCCCGCTTTAGCGGGCAGATGGAAGTTCGTGTGTTAAAGAGCGGGAGACAGTAGATGAAAACACAAAGGCAAAAAAAAGGAGAGTTTGGATATCCCTTTTATGAGCGAAAAAGAGTAATTATTCGCACAGCAGTATATTTTTTGATTTCTATTTCGGTACTTTTGTTGGGGTATTTCTCAACGGGAAAAACAAATAATCTATTGACGATTGTCGCTGTTTTGGGAATGTTGCCTTCTAGCAAAAGCTTGGTATCGGTTGTGATGTATTTTAAAATTCCAAAGTTTAGTGAGAAAGTTTATCAGGAAATTTCTGGACAGCAAGGAAATGTGTCTGCTTTATATAGCATGTACTTGACCTCATATAAATTAAATTTCCCGATAAACTGTTTTGCTGTGCGTGGAACCAATCTGATTGGTTATACAGAATTTTCAAATTGCGATGTATCTGCATGTGAGAAACATATTCAAAGTATTCTAAAACAAAATAGATTACAGAATATTACCATCAAGATTTTTTCTGAGAAGGCGCGTTTTATAGACCGATTAGAGCAACTTCAAACATTAGAATCTGGAAAAAAAGAGATAGAAATTTTGGAACTTTTATGTGATATTTCTTTATAATATTTAGAAAATTTGTTTATGAATTATTGAGATTGAAAAGGACGGCTGTTATGATTTTAAAAAAGATTTCTTCCAATGAAGCAGGGCAGCGGTTTGATAAATATTTGAAAAAGCTGTTAAGGGAGGCGCCCGACAGCTTTATTTATAAGATGCTTCGCAAAAAGAATATTGTCTTAAATGGAAAAAAAGCGGATGGTGGAGAGAAGCTTTCCATTGATGATGAAGTAAAATTTTTCTTTGCTGATGAAACTTTTAAAAAGTTTTGTGGAGAAATAGAGAATTGTTCTTTGAATATTGCGCCATATGAACAAGCATATTATAAAATGCGTGATTTGGATATTGTATATGAAGATAATAATATTTTAGTAGTTAATAAACCCTCTGGAATCCTATCGCAAAAATCAAAGCCAGAAGAAACAAGTGTCAATGAATGGCTGATTGGCTATTTGTTAAAGAAAGGTTTTATTACAAAAGAGTCACTTGTAACATTTCGTCCTTCGGTCTGTAACCGATTGGATAGAAATACTTCTGGAATGGTCGTCTGTGGTAAAACTTTGGCAGGAAGTCAGTATTTAAGTCGTATTATTCGGGATAAATCTTTAGAGAAGTATTATTACTGTTTGGTTTTTGGAGAACTTTCAATAACAAAACGTGTGACTGGTTATTTGTACAAAGATTCCGTACAGAATAAAGTGACAATTTATCAGGACAAAAATAATGTTCCAGAAACGTTGCAGAAGGAAGCTGTTTTTATTGATACTGTATATCGTACAGTTTGCATAGCAAATAATATTACACAGTTGGAAGTGCAGCTTTTTACAGGTAAGCCGCATCAGATTCGTGCACAGTTAGCCGCATTAGGGTACCCAATTATAGGGGATAGTAAGTACGGAGATGCGAAAAGAAATCAATTATATGCGCAAAAAGGGGTAAAGAATCAACTTCTTCATGCGCATAAACTAGTTTTTCCTGTTTCGTCATGCAAAGATTTTGCTCAGGTTTCATCTAGCGTATTGGAGTGCCCTGTGCCTATGATTTTCAATAAACTTTTGCAGGAGGAATAAGTTATGCCCACATGGAAATCTCGTGGACTGCGCGGTTCGCTTTTGGAAGAAATGATTAATATGACAAATGAAAAATATCGGGAGAGCGGGTTGGCACTTATCCAGAAGGTTCCAACACCAATTACCCCCATTACAATAGACAAACAGACAAGACATATAACACTTGCCTATTTTGAGCAGAAAAGTACAGTGGATTACATAGGAGCAGTGCAGGGGATTCCAGTTTGTTTTGATGCGAAAGAGTGTGCAGTTGATTTGTTTATGTTGCAGAAAATACACCCACATCAGGTTCAGTTTATGCGAGATTTTGATAAACAGGGTGGCATTGCTTTTTTTCTAATTTATTTTACAGCGCGTGATATTATGTATTATATGCGGATACATGAACTGAATGTTTTTTGGGATAGAATGGAACAAGGTGGTAGAAAAAGTTTTCGGTATGAGGAATTAAAGGATAAGTATTTTATGAAGCATAAGGGTGGACAGATGGTGCCATATCTGGATATGATTCAGACTGATTTAAATGATAGGGAGAGAATCAGTTGACACTATCAGGAAAAACGTGTATACTTCGATAATATACTGTGCTAACTTGGTAATGAATTAGCGTGATAAAGCGATAGAATTAACTGTGGCTTAGAGAGGGGATTTACAATGGATTATAGCGGAAAAAGACTTCTGCATACGCCGGAGGGTGTGCGGGATATTTATGGTAGAGAGTATGCTAGTAAACAGATGGTTCAAAGGCTTTTTGGCGAGAAACTATACAGTTATGGCTACCAAAATATTCAGACACCTATCTTTGAATTTTTTGATGTTTTTAGTCGCGAAATTGGTACAACACCATCAAAAGAACTTTATAAGTTTTTTGATAAGGAAGGAAATACATTGGTGTTAAGACCAGATTTTACACCTTCAATAGCTCGATGTGCTGCAAAATATTTTATGGATGAGACAATTCCACTTCGTTTTTGTTATTCTGGTAACAACTTTATCAATACAAGTGATTTGCAAGGAAAATTAAAAGAGACAACACAGATGGGGGCTGAACTTATTGGAGATGATTCGCCGGAGGCAGATGCAGAAATAATTGCTTTGCTTGTCGAAGCGCTCTGTAATTCTGGATTGAAAGAGTTTCAGATTTCTGTTGGACAGATTGAATATTTTAAGGGGCTATGTGCAGAGGCAGAACTTGATGAGGAGACAGAGATTGCACTGCGTGAATATATTTCTAATAGAAATGAATTTGGTGCGCAGGAACTTTTATTGGGTAAGAACATATCTGCAAAAACAATTGAGGCACTTTTGAATGTCAATAGTTTGTTTGGTTCTTATGAAGTTTTGGATAAAGCATTAGAATATGTTAAGAACACGCGTTCTTGCAAGGCAATTGAGCGGTTACAGGAAGTTTATAAACTATTGAAAATATATGGTGTTGAGCAATATATTTCTTTTGATCTTGCAATGGTTAGTAAATATAATTATTATACAGGTGTTATTTTTAGTGCATATACCTATCAGGCAGGAAGTGCTATTGCAAAAGGTGGCAGGTATGATAATCTTTTAGAAAAATTTGGTAAAAATGCGCCTGCAACTGGTTTTGTTGTAATGATTGATGAGCTTGTGACAGTACTTACTAGACAAAAACGTTGCCCTGTTTCTGCAACAAAAAATATTTTGGTTTTATATAGCGATATGTTTTGTGAAGCGTTGAAGAAGGCAAAGGTGTATCGTGAACAGGGATATGCTACTGTGTTGATGAAAAAAGAGTATTCGGAAGAACAGTATAAAAAATTTGCTGCGGACAATAACTTTTCTGAAGTTGTGTATCTGGATGGTTCTGCTGGAAAGGAAGGGAATTGATATGGAGTATCTTACTTTTGCACTTGGCAAGGGCAGATTAGCGGCGCAAACGTTGGAACTTCTAGAACAAATAGGAATTACTTGTGAGGAAATGAAGGATAAATCTTCACGGAAATTAATTTTTGTCAATGAAGATTTAAGGTTGAAGTTTTTTTTGGCAAAAGGTTCAGATGTCCCTACTTATGTAGAGTATGGTGCTGCGGATATTGGTGTGGTGGGAAGTGATACCATTTTAGAAGAAAATCGAAGATGCTATGAGGTTTTGGATTTGGGTTTTGGAAAGTGTAGAATGTGTGTTTGTGGTCCGGCTTCTGCAAAAGAGCTTTTGCAGCATCATGAGATGATACGAGTAGCTAGCAAATATCCAAAGATTGCAAAGGATTATTTTTATAATCAAAAGCATCAAACGGTTGATATTATTAAACTAAATGGTTCTGTTGAACTTGGACCGATTGTGGGATTGAGTGATGTGATTGTTGATATTGTTGAGACAGGTTCTACATTGAAGGAAAATGGACTGGAAGTTTTGGAAGAAATCTGTCCGCTTTCTGCGCGAATGATTGTCAATCAAGTCAGTATGAAAATGGAGGCGGAGCGCATTAAAAAGATTTTGCAGGCGTTAAAGGAGGCGCTATAAAAATGCGAATTGTAAAATTAACGAATGACACAAAGCAAAATTTGCTTGAAAATTTATTAAAACGAAGTACAAATGATTATAGTGAATATGAGAAGGTGGTAACAGATATTATCACAGCGGTAAAAGAACGTAGAGAGGAAGCCATATTTGAATATTCTCTGAAATTTGATCATTGTGTTATGACAAAAGAAAATTTTAGGGTTACGAAAGAGGAAATTGCATCAGCTTATCAGGAATTGGATGCACATTTTATACAAGTAATGAAAGATTCTGCAACAAACATTCGTGCTTATCATGAGAAGCAGAAAAGAAATAGTTGGTTTGATGCCAAGGAAGATGGGACGATATTGGGACAGAAAATTACGCCTATGCATAAGGTGGGAGTTTATGTTCCAGGTGGAAAGGCGGCTTATCCATCAACAACCTTGATGAATGTGATTCCTGCAAAAGTTGCAGGTGTTCCTAATATTATTATGACAACGCCTGCTGATGCTGATGGAAAAGTGAATCCAGCAACGCTTGTGGCGGCGGATATTGCAGGAGTAGATGTTATTTATAAAGTAGGAGGTGCACAGGCAATTGCAGCGCTTGCATATGGTACGGAGATGATACCGAAGGTCGATAAGATTGTAGGACCAGGAAATATCTTTGTTGCGTTAGCGAAACGTATGGTTTATGGTCATGTTAGCATTGACTCTATTGCAGGACCTTCAGAGATTCTTGTGCTTGCTGACGAGAGTGCCACACCAAAATATGTGGCAGCAGACCTGTTGTCTCAGGCGGAACATGATGAGCTAGCTTCAGCGATTTTAATTACGACAAGTGAAGATCTCGCTAAAAGCGTTTCTGGCGAGATTGAGCGTTTTGTTGCGACTCTTGAGCGTAGGGAAATTATTCAGAAATCGCTTGACAATTATGGATATATTCTTGTGGCACCTGATATGGATATTGCTATTGAAGCGGCAAATGAGATTGCCTCTGAGCATCTTGAGATTTTGACAAAAAATCCGTTTGATACAATGACAAAAATCCGAAATGCTGGTGCAATTTTTCTGGGGGAATATTCTTCAGAACCGTTAGGAGATTATTATGCAGGGCCTAATCATGTTTTGCCAACCAATGGTACTGCAAAGTTCTTTTCGCCGTTAAATGTGGATGATTATGTGAAAAAATCAAGTGTAATCTGTTATTCGAGAGAGGCTCTTGAAAAGGTTCATGAGGATATTGAATTGTTTGCAAAGAAAGAAGGGTTGACTGCACATGCCAATTCAATTCATGTGCGTTTTGAGTAGCAGGAGAGGAATGCTATCATGGAAAGAATTGCAGAAATAAAAAGAACAACCAAAGAGACAGATATTTGTGTAAAATTAAATTTGGATGGGGAAGGAAAATCAGTTGTCAATACGGGAATTGGATTTTTTGACCATATGCTCGAAGGATTTTCTAAACATGGATTTTTTGATTTGGAGATTGATATTACTGGAGATTTGGAAGTTGACGGACATCATACTGTCGAGGATGCGGGGATTGTGCTTGGAAGTGCGATTAAGAAGGCGATTGGAGATAAAAAGGGTATCAAACGATATGGTTATTTTATATTACCAATGGATGATGCCTTAGCGTTGTGTGCTGTTGATTTGTGTGGTCGGCCTTATTTGCAGTTTGATTGTAGCTTTCCTCAAAATATGGTTGGGAGTTTTGACACTGCGCTTGTAAAAGAATTTTTTTATGCGATGTCGTATAGTGCTGGTATGAATATACATATTAAGATGCTTAGTGGAGAGAACAGTCACCATATGATTGAAGCTGTATTTAAGGCGTTTTCAAAAGCACTTGATGAAGCGGTTTCTATAGATGGACGTGTTAAAGATGTGCTTTCTACGAAAGGGAGTTTATAATACATGAGAAAACAAAGATTAATGAATAAAGTTACGCGAATCCTTTGTATATTGATTGCAATTTGTATTTTAAGTAGTGTGCCGACTTTTATGACAAAGGCAGCAGTTGTGGAGACAGGGATTGATGTTTCTAAATGGCAGGGGGCTATTAATTGGCAGGAAGTTGCACAAAGTGGTGTTAAATTTGCATTTATCAGAGTTGGTTCGACAAAGAAAGGGATTGACGAATATTTTTACTATAATATGCTTGCGGCGCAGCAAGCTGGTATTAAAACGGGTGTGTATATTTATTCTTATGCTACTAATGTACAGGAGGCTGCAATAGAGGCACAGTTTGTATTGGATGCGATTCAGAATGTACAAGTGTCTTATCCCGTGGTGTGGGATGTTGAGGACAATGTACATAAGACACTTTCCCCAGAAACCTTGTCTTTGATGGCAAATACATTTTGTGCTACATTGGAGGCGGAAGGGTACTATCCAATGATTTATTCTAGTACTAGTTGGTATCGTGACCGCATTGGCCCAGTATTTTATGACAAATGGGTTGCGCAGTGGGCAGAGGTATGTGAGATTCCAGATGCTGCTGTGTGGCAGTACTCTTGCAAGGGTAGGATTCCGGGGATTAAGGGAGACGTTGACTTGGATTATGCTCTTAAGGATTTTTCAACAAGTATTGTAAATACTGGGTGGGTACCGCGAAAAGGTTTTTTATATTATTATATTAATTATAAAATGCAGCGTGGATGGCTTGATCTGGGCATTGCAAAATATTATCTTGATCCAGCTGGTCGAATGGTGACAGGATGGCTTCCGTTAGAGGATGGGTTATATTATTTACAGTCGGATGGCGTTATGGCAGTCGGATTTACACCAATTGGTTTAGGAATGTATTGTTTTGGCATTGATGGCAAAATGTTGACTGGACTTCAGAATTTAGATGGTCTTTTTTACTATTTTGTAGAAGATGGTATAATGTATACTGGATTTCTTGATTTCCCTGATGGAAAACGGTTCTTTTCGACAGATGGGCATATGTTGGTTGGATTAAATACAATTAATAACAATTATTATTATTTTAATACAGATGGATATTTACAGACAGGTTGGCAGATAATAGGTGATCAGACATTCCTTTTTGCCATGGATGGACCGATGGTGCGTGGTTGGTTTAATGATGGTACATACAATTATTATTTGTCTATAGAAGATGGACATAGAGTGAGTGGCTGGCAAATAATAGATGGAAAAACGTATCTGTTTGATGAATCTGGTCGTATGATGACAGGTGCAATAACATTAAATGGTCTTTCTTATCTGTTTGCTGCTGATGGTTCTATGGTTACAGGCTGGTTTAATGATGGGGTTTCTGCGAAATATTATGAAGTGGATGGACATATGGCAGTTGGACTGACAACAATTGGTGAAAATGTTTATTACTTTGATGTTAATGGAAATATGCAGACAGGAATTGTTGAGATTGATGGAATGCCATATATATTTGATGCGGATGGAAAAATGTTGCCACAAGAGTTAACACAACAGATTTTATTACAGCAGCAGCTTTTACTAGAACAACAATGAGTTGTCAAAAGTGGTATGGGGATTAATATGAGAAATTTAGCATTAAGTGATGATATTTTAATGAAGGTTGAAAAACCTGCTCGTTATATTGGAAACGAAGTAAATAGTATAATGAAAAGCAAATCTGACATTTCTGTCAGATTTGCAATGTGTTTTCCAGATGTCTATGAAATTGGTATGTCGCACTTGGGGATTCAAATATATTTGATGCAGATGGAAAAATGTTGCCACAGGAGTTAACACAACAGATTTTATTACAGCAGCAGCTTTTACTAGAACAACAATGAGTTGTCAAAAGTGGTATGGGGATTAATATGAGAAATTTAGCATTAAGTGATGATATTTTAATGAAGGTTGAAAAACCTGCTCGTTATATTGGAAACGAAGTAAATAGTATAATGAAAAGCAAATCTGACATTTCTGTCAGATTTGCAATGTGTTTTCCAGATGTCTATGAAATTGGTATGTCGCACTTGGGGATTCAAATTCTCTATGATATGTTTAATCGCTTTGAAGATACTTGGTGTGAGCGCGTTTATTCTCCATGGCCGGATTTAGATGCCATTCTACGTGAGAGAAAGATACCTTTATTTGCGTTGGAATCACAAGACCCAATCAAAGCGTTTGATTTTTTAGGGATTACAATTCAATATGAAATGTGTTATACCAATATTTTACAGATATTGGATTTATCACAAATACCTTTCAGGGCTGCGGAGCGTACATGGGAGTGTCCAATTGTTATTGGCGGTGGTCCTTGTAGTTATAATCCAGAACCAATTGCGGAGTTTTTTGATATCTTTTATATTGGAGAGGGAGAGACACAGTATCGTGCACTTTTGGATTTGTATAAAAAGTGTCGAGAGAGTGGTGTATCCAGAGAAGCATTTCTAGTAGAGGCTGCTAAACTTCCCGGAATGTATGTGCCACAATTTTATGAAGTAACATACCATGAAAATGGTACGATTAAATCTTTTGAACCTACACGTTCGGATATTCCTAGAACTATTTTGAAAGAGATTGTTACAGATGTGTCAAACACATATTATCCTGAAAAGCCAGTGGTACCTTTTATTAAGTGTACGCAGGATAGGGTTGTTCTTGAAATTCAAAGAGGGTGTATTCGTGGATGCCGTTTTTGTCAGGCAGGACAATTATATCGTCCTGTGCGGGAGCGTGATGTGGAAATGCTCAAGAAATATGCGATAAAAATGTTGGATAATACTGGTTATGATGAAATTTCACTTAGTTCTTTGAGTTCTAGTGATTATACCCATTTGGAAGAACTTATAAATTTCCTGATTGATAAATGTAAAGAAAAGAAAGTCAATATATCATTGCCATCTCTCCGCATTGATGCTTTTTCGCTTGATGTGATGGAAAAAGTGCAAGATGTACGAAAAAGCAGTTTGACGTTTGCGCCTGAGGCAGGAAGTCAGCGGCTGAGGAATGTTATTAACAAAGGTCTGACAGAAGAAGATATTATAAAGGGTGCTACTTTGGCATTTGAGGGTGGTTGGAATCGAGTTAAGCTTTATTTTATGTTAGGGTTACCAACGGAAACAGACGATGATATTCGTGGAATTGCGGAACTTTCCAACAAGATTGCTGTTGCCTTTTACGATACAGTACCAAAGGAAAAACGGACTGGTAAGGTGCAGATTGTCGCTAGTACATCTTTCTTTATTCCAAAACCTTTTACTCCGTTTCAATGGGCACCGCAATGTACCAAAGAGCAGTTTTTGGAAAAGGCATATAAGACACGCAGAGCGATTTCAGAACAGCTTAATCAAAAGAGTATTAAGTATAACTGGCATGAAGCAGATGCAAGTGTTATGGAAGGAATTTTTGCTCGCGGTGACAGACATTTGAGTGAACCTATATTAAAAGCCTATCAAAAAGGATGCATTTTTGATGCATGGGGAGAGTATTACAAACATGATATATGGATGGAAACTTTTGCGGAATGCGGAATTGATATTGCTTTTTATACAACACGGGAACGCAGTCTTGACGAAGTTTTTCCGTGGGATTTTATTGACTGTGGTGTCTCTAAGACATTTTTAAAGAAAGAATGGGAACGCGCATTGACAGAACAAGTAACTCCAAATTGTCAGCAACAATGCAATGCGTGCGGAGCTGCTAGATTTCAATGTGGGATATGTAGTGTCCAAAATTAAGGAGGTTCTCTGTGAAATTACGGGTAAAATTTTCAAAACATGGTGTGCTTCGATTTATAGGACATCTTGATGTTATGCGATACTTTCAGAAAGCAATACGCCGCGCAGAAATTGATATTGCCTATTCAACAGGGTTTAGTCCACATCAAATAATGTCTTTTGCGGCACCGCTCGGTGTGGGGCTTGAGAGCAATGGGGAATATATGGACATTGAGGTTCACTCATTGACAAGTGCGAAGCAATTTGTCGATGCACTCAATGCACAGATGACAGATGGGATTAAAGTTCTTGAAGTTAGACTTCTTCCAGATAATGCTGGAAATGCTATGGCAAGTGTGGCAGCAGCGCGCTATACAATTACATTTCGTAAAGAATATCAGCCACTTTTTTTTAATTCATCTGTTGTCGATAATTTTATGGGGCAAGAGAATATCATTGTGACCAAAAAAACAAAAAGAAGTGAGTCAACTTTTGATATCAAACCTTATATTTTTGAATGTTATTTTGATGAAGAAAATTGTTCTATAGTGTTGACTGTCGATGCCAGCAGTGCTAATAATTTAAAGCCGTCACTTGTTATTAGCGCTTTGTATGAGGCAAACAATCAGGAATTTGATGATTTTGGACTTCTTATTACAAGAGAAGAAACGTATACTAATGTTGGTACAGCAGATTCTGTGCAATTAGAACCCCTCGGAGCAATAGGGAGTGAATATTGATGAGTGACATGCGTTATATTATTACAGAATATGCTTTTCGCGATACAAAAGGAGTTCTTTCATTCTCTTTAGATAGCAAAAAAAATGTAATGACATCTGTAAACTTCACACCTTTTAATCAAAAGGATAATATCGCAGTGATTGGGGATATTTTTGTGGCAAAAGTAACGAATGTTGCAAAACAGCTTAATGCGGCATTTATTTTGTATGCTCCCAATAAAAAAGGATATCTGCCTATTCATCCAGAATATACACCAATTATTACAAATCGTCTGTATGATGGTAGGATTTTAGCCGGTGATGAAATTATTGTTCAACTTGAAAAAGAAGCAGTGCGAACAAAAGAACCTGTATTTACTATGAATTTATCTCTAGCAGGTAAATTTAGTGTGATTTCTTATGCAAATACTTATAAAGGTGTTTCAAAGAAGTGTACGAAATCAGAAAGAGAACAACTTCGCATAGCAATTCCAAAAGAAATTGATTTTGGCGTTGTGGTTCGTACCAATGCCACGTCACTTTTATCAAAGTTGGATGAGGAGCAATCTCCTGATATTTTACAGCCAGTGATAGAGGAGATAAATTATTTAAATGAAAAAATGTCATTGTTGATTCAAGAAGGGATTCACAGAACCTGTTTTAGTCGTATATGGAAGTCTCCTTCTGGTTATCTGACAGCGATGCGAGATGAGAGGGGTGCTTATCAGCAGATTATTACAGATAGTAGTAATCTATATCAAGAATTGAAGGATTTTATAACACTTTATATGCCAGAACAGGTTGCAAATATTTCTATGTATCAGGATAATTCTTATCCACTACAGAAGCTTTATCGTGTGGAGACACAGATTTCGGAATTGCTTTCAAGAAAGGTATGGTTAAAATCCGGTGCTTATCTTGTTATAGACAAAACAGAAGCAATGTATGTGATAGATGTTAATTCTGGAAAAAATATTACAAAAAAAGAGATGAATGCATATACTTATGAAATTAATATTGAGGCAGCAAATGAAATTATGCGGCAGATTCGCCTGAGAAACCTTACAGGAATGATACTGGTGGATTTTATCAATATGGATGAAGATGAGAAAACAAGTGCACTTTTACAAGAATTGAGAACTTTGGCAAAAGAGGACCATATTCAGACAACAATTGTTGATATGACTGCGCTTGGACTTGTGGAAATCACGCGTAAAAAAACAACAAAATCGTTGGCAGAACAGCTTGGATTATAAGTTATATATTGTTGTTGAAAGCAGAAAACTTTTAGAAAAGAATTTATTTAAGACTGGAAAACATTTTATATAGTAGTTATTGAGAGAACAGAGATATTCTTTGGAGAATTTTAAAAATGAAAAAGAGAATACTTATTATTTTAGGGAGTATTACGATCTTTTATGGGATTATATTTGCAGTGGTTCTATCAATGACATTGATTTTGCCTTCTCGAATATATAATGATGAACGGTTTCTTGTCAAAGAACTAAATACTGCAAATAAAAAGAATTATAAGAAAAATAAACAAGATGAAATAACTACAATTACTTGTGAAAAGATGACAGGTATGGATATTATATGGAAATATAATGCTTTGGAAGACATAACAATGCAGATGAATTATTCTTTGCAAGTGGCGAGCGGAAAGGCAAAATTAATATTAATACAGCCGGACAATACTATTATTACATTGATAGAACAAGAAAATATTTCGATGAACAATCAACAGATAGACCCATCTATGATGGAACAGAGCAGTAAACTAGATTTGAAGAAAGGTCAAAACAAGATAAAAATTGTCTGTGAAAAAGAAACAGCATTTTTTCTTTCCTTTCAGATATCGAAATAAAACGCACTAATAATATAATTTAATAACTTTTAAGGGGCAAATGTCAAGAGTAAATGCGAAAAAAATATAAAAAATTTTAAGCGGCCCCCAAAATAGCCGATAAATGCGCCTGAAATAGCCGATCCGCGGTCATATAGCCGAGGATTTTCCGCGGGTAGTTATTGATCCAGACGGTGACAGCTTCGATCACTTCGTCGGCGATCTCGTCAAAGTTCGTCCCCTTCGGCAGCCAGCGCCGGATCATCTTGTTGAGGTTCTCGTTGCTGCCGCGCTCGTATGAGCTGTACGGGTGGCAGTAGTAGAGCTTAGTCCGTGAGCCGTCGCCCAGAGCGCTGCGCTCCATACTGGGACAGTCGGCAAACTCGCTCCCATTGTCCACGGTGATTGTCTGGAATACCAGCGGGAACTTGTCGCCCCACTCGCGCTCCAGATTGTCGAGGGCCTGCACCACGCTGGCCGCGCTTTTGTCTGGGAGCTTGGCTGTGATTTCTTCGCGGGTGAGCCGTTCGGTGAGCACCAGAATGGCAGCCTTGCCCGGTCTGGCACTCACTACGGTGTCCATTTCCCAGTGCCCGAAGGTGGATCGCTCGTCGATTTCCTCCGGGCGCTTTTCTATGCTCTCACCCTTCGGCGGGCGTTTCTGCGCTTTCACTTTATGATATGCGCGTTTTTTATCACCCTTTTGTGGGAGGCTGCCATTCGTGAGCCGCAGAAAAACGCCCTTTTCTATGTAGCTGTATAGGGTGTTGACGCTGATCGAAGTCTTGAAGCTCATTCCGTTGGCCTCGATTTCGCCCAGAACGGCAGCAGGCGAGAGCTTGTCGTCAGCGATCCGGCGTTCTATATACTCGGCCAGCTCGTGATCCTTGCCGAGCTTTATGTCCGCGCCCTTCGCTGCGAGGTTGGCGCGGTATTTCATTTCGCCGAGGTCTGAGCTGTACCGGGTTTCTTCTGTGTAGTCACTGTTCCGGTGCTGATACTCTCCACGCTTCTTTTCGCGGTATATTGTGGAAATATGGACGCCGAGGATCTCCGCGATCTCTTTCGGTGTCTTTTTGTCCCTTAAATGGGCCTCCATGCGGAG
>CAJUAE010000081.1 GCA_910583965.1 uncultured Lachnospiraceae bacterium | reverse complement strand
GTACATGCGCATTCCTGACTTGTGAAAAGTAACTGTAGAGTTACTTTAACCACCAAACTATCCAATGACAAATATAATAAAATGCGTTATAATAAAAACAGCACTATTGTTTGTCGGTCGCCTTTTCTGTTACGAAGCTGCTTTACTGAACCATATTCTATAATATAGAAACTATTTCTGTTACAATTCACACCCACGCCAGATTTCGTATTCATTTATGATGATTTGGCGTGAATTGCAACAATTGATACACACAAAATGCCACAAGGCGTTATTGCTCAGACAGGACTTAGCATTTACTGATAAGTCCGTGAGAAAACGTACTGATTGTAAGTAAAAATCTATTTGCGAAGCAAATTTTGTATAGATTTTTACCTGTTACTGGAACGGAGTGAACAGTAACCACAAGGCAGGCATTTTGGTGTCGGCTCCGACACCATGTAGCAAGTGCATGGTGCAGGTGTGAAAAGTAACTTATTTCTGACCACAAAACAAGAATAAAAGAAAGTCGAGGTTTTACAAATGTTAAGAAACAAAGATATATTAGAATTAAAAAAACGCTTTAAAAAAGAATCTTGTACGATCACAAGAATGTGTGGCTGTTATGTAGATGCCAACAAAAACAAAATTCTACAATTTAATGAAAATTTCCTCAACTTGGAGGACGAAGAATTTTTTAAATATCTTGATATTGCAAAGAAAACACTTTCTGGCACAATTGGAAATAATTTGCTTGAGTTGCACTTTGCAAGCGAGGAGGAAGAACCTGGCGGAAAGCAACAATATTTAATGGGACTGCGCGAGAGTGGGCTGAAAAATTCAGAGCTTTTAGAACATCTTTATGACAGAATTATTGAAAATTATGATGCTGTGGGAAATTATTTGATTCTGGTTTTTCATGATGCATATGATGTTATCACAAAAACAAGTGATGATTTAAAAATTGATGAGTCTGAGGAAGTATTTACATACCTTTTATGTGCTATCTGTCCAGTAAATCTATCCAAACCAGGTCTTGGCTATCGTGCCGACCAAAACCGTATTGGCATTCGTATACAAGACTGGGTAGTCGCCGCTCCTGATGTCGGTTTTTTGTTTCCTTCTTTTATAGAACGCTCAACCGATATTCATTCCCTTACGTATTATGTGCGTGATGCCAAAGATTCCCACCGTGATTTTATTGAAGTTGCACTTGGTTGCGGTGCAAAGCGAACTGCAACAGAAGAACAAAATACTTTTAACAGTATTGTAAAAACTGCCATTGCTCCTATTATTGAAAACAGTGATGATATGCTTCTTGAGATTCAAGAGAAATTAAATGATATTGCCGAAGAACACGAAATCGCAATGGAAGATTTGGTGATAGTGGAACCAGAAGAATTTACGCTCACGACGGAAATTATTAAGGAAGTATTTACAGACAGCAAGATTCCCGATGCAGCAGTGATGCAAATTCAAGACCATTTTACAGAAGAATTTTGCGACAAACCTCCTGTTGTACGAAACTTGGTCAATGAAAAGGCAATTGAGAAAAAGAATAAAGAAAAGAAAGAGATGAAACTTCTTGAGGAGGTTGCCTCCCTTCGACAGGAACTCAAAGACACGCAGCAGGAAAATGCAGAGAAAACAGAACAGATTAAGACACTTGTTAACATGGAAGCTCCTCTCGATCCAGAACAAGCTAAAAGCTGGTCTGAAATCTTTTTGCGCATGAAACCCGACAAGGCGGATCAGGTAAAATATGAGACTATAGATGGTCAAAAATATCTTATGATTCCCATGGAAGAAGATGAACATATTAACTTAAATGGAGTGGAGCAATAAGAAAAATCTAACCTCAAAAAATAAAGAATCAGAAAGAAATAACAATTTATCGAATGTTATTTCTTTCTGATTGTTTCTTATACTAGTCCCCAATCGCTTCCATATAAAAATCTACAATGTCTGCAAACAATGCTTGGTCTAGTCGTGATGTCAATTCCTTATTAATTTTCTGATTCCATTCCTTTTCAATCGCATCTGGAATGGCATCTTCATACTGTTCTTGAATCTGTTTATATTCTGCATCCAACTGCTCCATATATGCTAAACGCTCTGGACTTTGGTCCATCATCAAATCACTGTGATCTCTGCCTTCTAGCAATACATATTGCACATCATCTCTTATAATCTTATCGCGATTCGTATAGATACATGGACCATCAAAACCCACAAAATCATCCAAATCCCCTTGAATAATCATCACTGCTGTATGCTTTGCACGATTGATTCCCTCCGCTGCTGTAAGATTCATTTTGTCTCCAAATGTAGTGCGAAGCGCCAGCCATAGAAACGGTTTTTCCACATAGGCAAACGATCCTAAGAGACTTTTCCCCACGTAAGTCATCTCCTCTAAGCTGTCATTGTATCCTGCAAGACTGGCAACCGCAATAATATCATGATCATAATTTAAAATTGCTGTTGTTGCAAATCCACCCCAACTATGGCCATATAGGCAAATAGGAATCCCCTTAAACAACGGATTTTGCTCAACATAGGTCAGTGCATTATCCAAGTCTATCACAGACTGCACAAGTCCAATACAACTATCACCCGTCGAAGCACCACTTCCCGTATTGTCATAAGCAAACACCATAAATCCGTTATCCACAAAATACTTTGTTTCACTAATATAGCCTTCCGAATATCCGCCAAGTCCATGTGAAATCACTACCAATCCTTTGGAAGTATTTTCTTTTCCATAGATATATCCTGTCAATGTCTCCTCGCCGGACGCAAATGTCACTGTCTCACGCGCAAAATCCTCAAAATCCACCCAGCGCATATACTCAGAATATTTTTTCTGTTCACTCCGATTAAAATATTGCTTCATATAATGATTGATAATAACAATGGAGGTAATGACAAAGAGAACCACCAAAACAACAATCGCAATCAAAACAATCTTTAAGAGTTTACTTTTTTTTCTCATATTATATATTCTCCCTTAGGAAAGTTCGATTATCCAATACTTGTAACACCAAAATGATTTATACTTTCTTCACACCAATCTTTGTATTTTCGCCATTAATATTCCATTCCTTCGCACTTGGAATGTCACTCTCACCATATACAAATGCATCCGCCAGAACTTTCTCACCAATCGCTTTCTCATTTTTCTGTACAACCTCAGCAATTGTATCATTTCCATTAACATACACTGTGATATGGTCCATTACCTCAAAGCCAGAATCCTTGCGCATAGTCTGTACTTTACTAATAACCTCATACACAAAGCCCTCCTCGACAAGTGCATCTGTCAGATTCGTATCAAGCACAACTGTCACAGTGTTATCTGCCTCTGTCACATACCCTTCTTTCTGTGAGATATCAATCAGTAAATCCTCCTCAGCAAGTTTCACCTCTGTTCCATTTACATCAAACACGATAACTCCATTTGCCTTAAGTTCATCCATCGCCACATTCCCGTCAATCACAGAAAGCTTCTGCTTAATGCCACCAAGCTGTTTTCCATATTTGGGACCGACTGTCTTTAGCTGCGGCTTAAAGGTATACGTTGTAAATGCTCTGACATCATCTGTAAACACAACCTTCTTGACATTTAATTCCTCTTCAATAATCTCTTGATAAAATTCTCCCAATGTAAATGGCGCCTTAATAAACATTGTGCTAATTGGTTGCCGATTCTTGATATTTGCCGTGTTTCTACAAGCGCGCCCCATCACGACTGCCTTTAATACAGCCTCCATATCCTCCTCAAGCTTCTTGTCAATAAAAGTCTCATCCACTGCTGGAAAATCACACAGATGAATACTTTCTGGTGCAGATTTATCAATGCTGCACACAAGATTTCTATAAATATCTTCTGTCATAAACGGAATCATTGGTGCTGCTGCCTTAGAGATAGTTACAAGTGCTGTATAAAGTGTCATGTATGCATTAATCTTATCCTGTTCCATTCCTTTTGCCCAGAAACGCTCACGGCTGCGTCTTACATACCAATTACTCATCTCGTCAACAAACTCCTGTAATGCACGCGCCGCCTCAGGAATCCTATAATTTTCTAAGTCATTATCCACCGCTCTGACAACCGTATTGAGCTTTGACAAAAGCCATTTATCCATCACTGGAAGTTTATCATATTCCAATGTATATTTTGTGGCATCAAACGCGTCAATATTTGCGTACAGCACAAAAAATGCATAGGTATTCCACAGTGTTCCCATAAACTTGCGCTGCCCTTCTTGCACTGCTTTTCCATGAAAACGATTTGGAAGCCACGGTGCAGAATTGACATAAAAATACCAGCGGATTGCATCTGCACCATAAGTTTCCAACGCCTCAAATGGATCGACTGCATTGCCCTTTGATTTAGACATCTTCTGTCCATTTTCATCTTGAACATGCCCAAGTACGATAACATTTTCATACGGTGCTTTATTAAATAACAGTGTAGATTCCGCCATTAACGAATAGAACCATCCACGCGTCTGATCAACTGCTTCCGAAATAAATTGTGCTGGAAACTGTTGTTCAAATAATTCTTTATTTTCAAATGGATAATGATGCTGTGCAAATGGCATTGCGCCAGAGTCAAACCAACAGTCGATCACTTCTGGTACTCTGTGCATCTTTTTACCACAATCAGGACATTGGAACGTAACTTCATCAATATATGGTCTGTGTAATTCCACCTTCGCCGCGTCAGGATTTCCACATCGATCTGCAAGCTCCTGTCTACCACCAATACATTCCTGATGGCCACATTCACACTCCCATACATTCAGTGGTGTACCCCAATAGCGATTGCGGGAAATTCCCCAATCCTGGATATTTTCCAACCAGTCACCAAAACGTCCTTTTCCAATAGACTCAGGAATCCAATTAACTGTATTGTTATTGCGTACCAAATCCTCTTTTACCGCAGTCATTTTGATAAACCAAGACTCACGCGCGTAGTAAATAAGCGGTGTATCACAGCGCCAGCAATGCGGATACTCGTGCTCAAACTTTGGCGCATCAAACAATAGTCCCTTTGCTTCCAAATCTTTTAAAATCATTGGATCTGCTTTCTTTACAAAGACACCTGCATAGGACGTCTCCTCTGTCATCTCACCCTTACCATTTACAAGCTGCACAAATGGTAAATCATACTTTCTACCAACATTGGCGTCATCCTCACCAAACGCCGGCGCAATATGAACAATACCAGTACCATCTGTCATTGTAACATATGTGTCACAGGTAATAAAATGTGCTGTCTTGTGCTGCTTCTCAATAATATCTGTTGCAAAATTAAACAATGGTTCATATGCCTTGTGTTCTAAATCAGTTCCTTTATAAGTTTCAAGCACCTCATATGCCTTGTCACCCTCATGCTCCACCAATTTACCAAGCACCTTGTCAAGAAGCGCCTCTGCCATATAATATGTGCAACCATCTACTGCTTTCACTTTACAGTAAGTCTCATCAGGGTTTACACACAATGCCACATTTGATGGAAGTGTCCAAGGTGTTGTCGTCCATGCAAGAAAATACGCATCCTCCCCGACAACTTTAAATCGAACCACTGCGGAACGCTCTTTTACAGTCTTATATCCCTGTGCTACCTCCTGTGAAGACAACGGCGTTCCACAGCGCGGACAATATGGCACAATCTTAAAACCTTTATACAAAAGTTTTTTCTTCCAAATTTCCTTTAAAGCCCACCATTCTGACTCAATAAAATTATCATCATAAGTTACATAAGGGTCATCCATATCTGCCCAGAAGCCAACAGTTCCCGAAAAGTCCTCCCACATACCTTTGTACTTCCACACAGACTCTTTACACTTCTTGATAAAGGGTTCCATACCATAATTTTCAATCTGTTCCTTACCATTTAATCCAAGTAGCTTCTCTACCTCAAGTTCAACAGGTAATCCATGCGTATCCCAACCAGCCTTTCTTGGCACCATATACCCCTTCATTGTACGGTAACGCGGAATCATATCCTTGATAACACGTGTCAATACATGACCAATATGTGGCTTGCCATTTGCCGTCGGCGGACCATCATAAAAAGTGTATGTCTCGCCCTCTTTGCGACTATCCATACTCTTTCTAAAAATATCCTTTTCTTTCCAAAATTTTTCTACATTTTTCTCTCTGTCCACAAAATTCAGATTTGTGTCTACCTTATTATACATTGTATCCCTCCTAAAAATTTAATATAGCCTCTCGAAATCTCTTTGCATCTACTTTTACGGCAGATTTTCCTCTATATACAATGTACATTTTATAAATTTATGCACATTTACAAAAAATCCTTTTACAATAATTAGGCACAAAGAAACTTCGTTCGTCTATTTATAATGGCTTTTACTCGTCCACGACCCATACACCGTCTTAACAGTTTAATTCCTTTGTATGAATCTGTACAATCGAGTAGGGAAAGTTTATCTTTCCCCTACTCGCGCCGGGCACCCGTCAGCGAACCGATAAATCGGTTTGACGACAAATTTCACTTGGGTGCCCGTGTACATAAAAAGAAAAGGCTCCCCATCCTGTAAATAGGACGAGAGCCTTATTATCGTTATACCACCTAATTACAGCGTACTCCATCTTTCATGCGCCTTTCCAACTGTATGAAAAATTTTTATACACGTTCCCCATAACGTAGGAAATACGTCGGTACCTAATCTGTTTCATACTAATCTCCTTGCCGCCTTTTGCAGGTGTACTAATCAGGAGGGTGAAATTTTAATTTCACATTATTTTACCATATCAAACATTTCAGACCGAAACTCAAGGGTGATCTTCGACACCCCCATACTCATACCGGTTCCCACCTAAAAATTGTTAAAAAACTATACAACTTCTCGTTAAACAATTTTTTCCGGCTCTCTGTGCTTTTCTGGAAATGTGTACTGTCCCTGTCATCGTTTTTATCTATACATATTTTTTAAATAATAATAGTATAATATTTAATCTTCACACTTGTCAAGTAAAAAGATACATAACAAAATGTAACCGTTCAACCAAACAGAATTAATTTTACAGTAATAAGTCCTATTTTAATTCGATTTTTCAACATTGATTAATATCTCTGGCATTCCATTATTAAACTTTAACCGATAACAAATATTCAATGTACTTGTCGAATCATTATAAATCGTGTCAACAATATCTTTGTCAATTATCACATTGACCTTATTAGAATTGATCTCAATTTCTCTATCATTCACATCAATTGTACAATTGTCAACAGCAAGATAAAATGCACAGGTATCTTTACTGCTCACTTTAAAAATTGCATTATTTTTGCTATTAGTCAATTCTTGAAACTGTGTCCATGTAAACTTTGTTCCCTTATCCTCTAAGTTAAAGCAAATCATATATTCTTCCAGATAAAATTTATACGCAAAGATTGTACTTCCTTCCCATGTATCCGCGCGCGCTAAATCTTCTCCGCTGATGGCATAATTAATATACTGTTCTGTCTCATTAATTGGTATTGTTAAGATTGTTGCATCCTCTATTTTTATTTCTAACGCTGTTTCTGTAATAATATACGTTTCCGAATAATCCGTTAAAATGTCATGAAATCCCCGACTCATATAAATGCCGCCAACTGCTCTAGTCAGTAATCTTTTTACTTGTGCCCCTGTTACTTTTACTGCTTCCTTCGACATAAACTCTACCCTCCATTTTTGCCACTTTAATGAATGACCTCCATTTAATTTACGATTCACAGCCTTCTATGTGGTGAATAATAACTATTCATCTGAGCTAAATCATGTTCTCCTAAAACTTGTACTAAATTCAGAATATATTATTGCTTCTACCCTTATATTTAAATTATGTTCTCACGACCTATAAAAAGTAATCCTGTTGTTGCTTCTCAAACCCAATGTCATTTAATTAAACCTTTCCTGTTTGAAAATTGTAGTATAACACTATAAATGATTGCTTTTTCCAGTACAACTTATTTGCCTTATTTTTTTGACTTTTTACATTGTTTCACATCTGCACTATCCTTTTATTGTATGATGTAGAGTCAGTACTAAAATGCCTGTTTTATGGCATTTTATGTACAACAATTATTGTAATTCGCACCAAATCATCTTAAAGAAATACAAACTCTGACATGGGTCTGAATTTTAACCTCCCATTTAAACATTAAGAATTGTGATAATGTCTCTTGATCTTAGTTTATGAATATGTAATAATATCATAAACGCAATTCTGCGCGTTTTATGTAACGAGACCTATCCGATGGTGCGCCAACACCGTTTGAGGATAGGTCTTTATACCATTTTGTAACCTTAAAACCTGTAAAAAACTACATTTTTATACCATCTTTTTACAGATTTCTAAAGATAAGTATAGAACATGTGATTGTATTTGTCAATACTATTTCGTATATTAGTTCGGAATATTTGTTTGTAAAATTTTAATTTTCTATCGTCTCTATTTCAACCCATGCAGGATAAAATCCACAATTAAGCGCAATATTCCACGAATACAAATTCGATAAACTTGTTCCGTAAAAAGGAATTGCTCCGCGTCGAAATGTCTCATTTTTTAAAAGCTGAACCAATTTTGTTCCAATTCCCATTCCTCGATACGCTGGCAATACATCAATTCCAATTTGCCAGAAAAGAGTTGTGTCTGCGGAGCATCCTGCCAATCCTATTATTTGTTCCCCTTTCATAGCGCCAACCGCTAAAATATCTGGTCTCTGAGGCAAAAACTTTTCACATAAAGCATTTGCAAAAGCTTGTTGATACAGTTTCATAATTGCATCCTGCTCAAACCATTTCAATGAAAAATCAATTGTTGGTTCATTAAGTTCCACTTTTGGCAGAAACATATGATGGCTCTGCCCCAATTTTTTTCCATACTTTTGCAACTCCAGTTCTAGCTCCATCAAATAACTGTGTTCAAAAAGCCATATACCATTCTTGTTTGCACTCCATTGCCTTAGCCATTCATGCATTTTTTCATCTGCACAAATAACAGTATTTCTCCCAAGTGTTACCATTGAGAAAAATTCCTTCTGCTGTGTATAAATTCTTCTGCCCTGATTGCTTTTTGCAAGGGTTATTACGTTTTCTTCCTTGTCAAAATCTTGTATTGTACAGTTAAAATCAATTGCCAATTGTTTCTTCCATTCCATTCTAATTTGCTCTTTATTATACATTCTCAACAATTCCCTTCTGTAAATACTTTCCAACTGTGTAGTCAAATTATTTCAACTTGATTGCAATCTACTCTTTCATTGAAATAAATATTTTTATAAAAAATTCATCAACTGTATGCGCTTGATTTCCTTTTTAATTTTATCTGTCCAATCATCATCTTGACTACCAACCAAAAAAACATGAAATCCATAAGTTTTTCCATTTTCAGCAACAGAGCGGTCATCATCAATATGCAAGTCAATTCGATACTTGCTTGGATACTTAGATGGCATAGCCTCCATATGCCCCGACTGTACTTCTCTGGCATGTTTTGCTCCGTTAATAACACAATCAAACTTTATTCCATAACAGTGAAACAGACCTCGTATATAATGCTCAGAACGATAAGAAGTAGTATACACATAGAGCTCCATTCCCTGTTCACGAATGTACTTCAAAAGTGCTACTGTTCCCAAGCGCAATCGTTCTTTATATATTGCACAAAAAGGAAATTTCAATGCTGGTTCTACTTTAAAGGTTTCCTCTGACACAAAAAGTGTATCATCTAAATCAAATGAAATTCGCATTTTATTTTTTCTCTTTCCTGTAACTATATATTCCAAATAGCAATTCCCTTATCTAATTTGCATTCGCCTCTTTATCAAATATTCCAATTAAGACAGTGAAATCCATTTCTAAATTAAGAAAAATCCTAATAACTCTTTTTTATTTTTGTAACTTGCTTTTTGTGACTTTCAAGTTTATAATAAATCCACGTAGATAAAATGTAAAGTAATTTGGGAGAACCTATCATTGAACAATATTATTGATATTCTTACTATGACATAAAAACTAACACGACTGACATAGAACCCATTTACATATCTATAAATACCTTCGTGGCATTTGCCAAATGCCTGCTTCGCAGTCTCCTGACTCATTGAGCACGGAAATAAAAAATCATATAATTGATGAAGAAATGAGGATTTTTATGGAAAAAATATTACCATCTTGTCCAGTTGAAACTACCTTGTTGCTGATTAGCGACCGCTGGAAAGTATTAATTATACGTGATTTGCTAGATGGAACCAAACGATTTGGTGAACTAAAAAAATCAATTGGAAATGTGTCTCAGAAAGTTTTGACTGCCAACCTGCGCTCAATGGAAGACAACGGACTACTAACCCGCAAAGTATATGCAGAAGTGCCCCCGCGCGTTGAGTATACCCTGACCGAAACTGGTTATAGCTTAAAACCAATTTTGGATGCACTATCAGAATGGGGAACAGAATATAAGAGAAAAATAAAAGCAGTTCCCTAGTGAAACTGCCTTTATCTTGCATATTTTTAGATATCTACGCCCTGTTCTTTCAGATATTCGATAATGTCGCCAACTGTTTTTACGCGCTTATCCATTTCTTCATAGTCTGCATTAATACCATACTCGTCCTCAAACGCCATAATTAATTCCGCCAAATCAATAGAATCCGCGCCAAGGTCATCTTTCAGGTTTAAATCCTCTGTGAGCTCCATACCTGTTAAATGCAACTGTTCTTCAATAATTTCCAATACTCTTTCCATTTAAAAATCTCCTTTAAACACACTAACCAACATTTTGCCGCTTCAGCAGACCACAAATCAGAATAGGGAAATCTCTGATTTCATAATAGCTTCCAAAGAATACTCAATTTTAGGATTCTTTCACGCAAAAAAACTCTGTGGTGCAAATTTAGAACTTCTAACTCCATATGCTTCTACTCTCATTGTATGCAATTCCATGCAGTCATATGATGTCCTTTCTTAAGATCTATATAATTGCAAACCACATGACTATTTTCCTATAAAAATGCAATTTATAGTTTGTGTAGTTCCCTATTGACAATCAGAAGTATAGTATTCCCATATATATTTGTCAACGTATTTTCCAAATATTTCCCTAAAAATACAAAAAATATACCAAATAATGCGATTAACCATCCAATTTTTTTAATAAATATTGATATACTTCTCGCTTAGAAATTCCTCTGTCTTTCGCCACCTGCTTCATTGCTTCTTTATGCTCCACTCCCTGCGACTCATATTGATACATATGTTCTTCAATCAGTATTTCCTGCCAATTGCGCTCTTGTTCTCTCTGAAATTCAGAAAGGCTTTTGCCCTCAACCACAAGCACATATTCGCCTCGCGGCTCTTGTGTCTCAAACATTATTCGTGCGTTTTGCAACGTTGTTGGTATAACTTCCTCAAACTTTTTTGTCAGTTCCCTACAAAGCGTCAATTTACGTTCTCCAAGAGCCTCATACAATGCATCCAATGTCCGCACCAAATGATGTGGTGCCTCATATAAAATAATTGTTCTTGATTCCTTCTGTAAATCCTCCAAAATCGCTTTTTTTTCTTTCTTATCCGCTGGTAGAAATCCTTCAAAACAAAATCGTCGTGTACTTAGTCCAGAAAGCGTCAATGCGGTGATACATGCTGCTGCTCCCGGCAGAGAAGTGACTACAATCCCTGCCTCATAGCATTTTTGCACAAGCACCTCCCCAGGATCAGAAATTGCAGGGGTTCCTGCATCCGTAATCAATGCAACATTTTTGCCTTGATGCATTTGTTCAATTAATGTAAATGCCTTCTCAACTTTATTATATTCATGATAACTTGTCATTGGCGTATGAATATCAAAATGATTTAATAACTTAATACTATTTCTAGTGTCTTCCGCCGCTATCAAATCCACCATCTGCAATGTTTCCACCACCCGCGGCGTCATATCCTTTAAATTCCCAATAGGCGTCGGACACAAATATAACTTTCCTGTCATCACTCTCACCACCTAAATGATACTTAAAACCCATATGTATCGCAAATTTCATCTGTGTATACATTTGGTGCCTTAAAAATAATCAATGGCTTCTCCACAGTCAAACGTGGTCTACCACCGCGACACCCCTCAATCAGAACCATATTTGGCTCCTTGTCAATATAAGGATAAACCAATCGCATACGTTTTGGTTCCAGCCGATACTTTGTCATCACAGTCAAAATTTCCGCTAATCGAAATGGTCTATGCACCATGCAAAAATGTCCATTTGTTCTTAACAACTTCGCAGCGGTTCTAATCACATCCTCAAGGTTACATAAAATTTCATGACGTGCAATTGCCTTTGGCGCATCTGGATTTTGCAATCCATGCTGTCCAATCATATATGGCGGGTTGCACGTTATCATATCAAAAGAAGCAGCGTCAAAAAACTGGTCTGCTTCCTTTAAATCCCCTGTCACAATTTCAATCTTCTTCTCCAATTGATTAAGCTGCACACTACGGCGTGCCATATCCGCGCTTTCCTCCTGAATCTCAATAGCAAATATTTGCGATGCTTGTGTTTTTGCTGCAATCAACAACGGAATAATCCCTGTTCCTGTCCCCATATCAAGTACTACAGCTTTAGGTTTTACACGCACAAAACCACTTAGTAACACCGCATCCATACCAAAACAAAACTTCTCAGGATTCTGGATAATTTGATATCCATTGCGCTGCAAATCATCAATGCGTTCATTTTCTTTTAACTCTACAACCATATAAATCCTATTCCGGTATTTCTCATCTAATAAATTACACTGTGTCGTCAAGCTTTGATTTTGTATCTTGCTTTTCCTGCTTCTCTAATTTTTCCAATTCCTTTAATTCCCTGCGTTCTTCATCACTCATATTATCATTTTTATCTTTTTTATGACGTCTCTTAAATCGAAGTTGCTCAACTTTATATTCATGGATTTCCTTTTCGTCTTCCACTTCCACAATTACCTTGACTAGCTGTCGAAGCACATTGACACTGTGTACTACCCCTTTTAATCCATCATCTGCTGTCACAAAATCACCCACATTTGGAAGTTTGCGATTCAGATATTCATAAGTTTCTTCCTCATGTTTTAAACAGCACATTAATCGACCACATACCCCAGAAATCTTTGTTGGATTTAAGGAAAGATTCTGTTCTTTTGCCATCTTAATAGAAACTGGAACAAATTCTGACAGATGCGAATGACAACAAAGCGTCCTTCCACAAATGCCAATTCCTCCTAGTATTTTTGTCTCGTCACGCACACCTATCTGACGCAGCTCAATTCTTGTTTTAAATACAGATGCCAAATCTTTTACCAATTCTCTAAAATCAATACGCCCATCTGCTGTAAAATAAAATAATACTTTATTATTATCAAACGTATATTCTGCGTCAATCAATTTCATCTCAAGATTATGCTTCTTAATTTTTTCAAGACAAATTTTATAGGCTTCTTTCTCCTTTTGTTTGTTTGTTTCCTCCTGCTCCAAATCACGCTTTGTCGCGACGCGAAGTACTGGTTTTAGCGGAGAAACTACTCTCTCCTCATCAATTTCTTTTGGGTCGCCCACCACAGTACCATATTCAATTCCACGCGCTGTTTCTACAATAACATGTTCCCCACGTTTTATATCAAAATCCAAAGGATCAAAGAAATAAATCTTACCTGCTGTCCGAAATCTCACACCAATTACTTTAATCATATCTATCTACCTCACTTTTCCACCATGTCCTTATTGGACGAAAAGGCATTTTTATAAAATCAAAAGTCAATTTCATCTCCCATCGAAACTTCTCTCTCAAAGACATACCTTTTGTATTCTCTTTTTTATATCGATGATACTTCACACCGACAGGTATATACCAAAGTACAATTCCCACAATACAAATACCAATACAAAAATCAAAAAAATCATAGATTGCATGTCCTGCCCTAATGTAAATATAATCAAGCACATACCTTCCTAAAAGATAATTTATCAGCCTAGCAATTATCACAGCACTGCCAAAATCAAGAAAATACAACCAGTCACCTTTTATCTTAAAAAAAATATTATAATACAATACAAATCTATAGAAATATACAAGACTAATCAGAGTCACCAAACATTCTAAGATTAAAAGTCCTTGTCTGTATCCAATCCCTAACTTTGCATGATATAAGCTTCCCTTCTTATTGTAGATTGGCTCAAATGCAAAGTTTACTCCTTTTGTACTAGGCACACCAATCTTTTCAGGACAAAACAATTCAATATAACCAACAATACCAAAACCTATCACAAGAAGACAGATTATCAGAAATATATGACGTTTTAAGTATTGATAAAAACTCATTTATATCCCTCCTGTTATTCAGTCTTCATCTCAAAAAACATCAATTCCATCGTCAAATCAAAATTTACATTTGCTGTTATACGGCTTCTTGCTATATCGATAGAATGAATAATTTTTTCAATTGCCTCATAACTGTAGAATTTTGCTGCTTCTGTAATATCTGTGAGTTGCTCTTTAAAAATAATAGGACATGTCTTGTTAGTATTCTCACACGCTTTATATAATAGCACATCACGATACCAAATAAAACACAAATCCAAATAATCATTTATATCAAATTTTTCCTCTGTAATCTTCTTAACTTCAGAGGCAATCTGATTAATTTCCATCTCTGAAATACGTCTTAACACCCCGATTACAGAAGATTTCATATGATCAAAATTTTCGTTGGATGCAAGCTCAATAGCACGTCCCACATTTCCTCTCGCAAAAGATGCACAGACAGCAGCCCTATAATCAGGTATTTGAACCTTTCGCATCAAATATTGTTTTATTAAGTCATCTGGAACAGGCTTTATATTCAGCACTACACACCTACTTAAAATCGTTTGTAACATTGCCTCCGCTCTTGTTGCAAGCAACAATATAATTGCGTATTCTGGCGGTTCTTCCAATGTCTTTAGAAGCGCGTTCTGTGCCTGTACATTCATTTTTTCAGCCTCGTCAATAATATATACTTTATAATCCCCACTATAAGGTTTAATCCCAATATCTGCGTTGACCTGTTGTCTGATATTATCTACTGAAATTACATTTGGCTTCTCGTGTGTCACATATATAATATCTGGGTGATTTTCATTGAGCGCCTGTTTACAGGATTTACATTGATTACAGGGCCGGATTTTCATAAAAATATCACTGTTCTGTTCTTCAGAATCAAACAGCGTCGCCTGATATTCAGACGGCGCTTTGTATCCTTCACACTGAAGTGCTCGCGCAAAAATATCCGCAATCATACGCTTTCCTGACAATCGTTCTCCTTGTATAAGATACGCATGAGATATTTTATTGTGCTTTATAGCATTTTGCAAATTATCTGTAAGCTGTGTTAAACCTACAACATCATTCCATGTCATACATTTTATCTCAATATTTGTCTCCATAATTATCCTCTCAGATGTTGATAGCCACATTATCCCAATCATCTGCACCATCTGCGTCAATCAACCAGTTTAATCCACAATGTCTCTCATACACAACATCTGGATTCAGTCCTGCTGGTGCATCTTCCTCATGAACCCGCGCATCAATACATGCCCAATCATAGCGAAATATTAAATCTGCCTCATCCAATATTTCTGAGATATCACGCAATTTCACCTTCCTCATAAAGTCATCCATATTGTCACAATTCGCAACAGCGTGAAGGACAAATTCACAATCACACACTTCCGAAGGATAATCGAGCTGTTCCACAATACCAAGTGCCCACAACAAAACCCAAAACGCTTCATATTTCCAAGTCATACTGACAAAATCTTGATTGTTACATTTGCCTTTAAAAATTTTCTGCTCCTTTTGTGTGAGAAATCCCTCCAAGCCAAGTTCTATAAGTTTTTCGCCAAAGAATTTCCGACTTTTCTTAAAATTTCCTGGTGCTCCCGCTGCATCACTTGCTATCTGAAGCGCAAACAGACAAGCAATCGCTCTCTGTGCAATCTCCTTTGCAGTTCTTACTCTAACATTATTAGCCGTCTTAATCACTGGAAGATGCTGTATATAAGGAACATTATGTACCTTCAAAATCTCAATTGAACGTTTCTTGCGCATCTGCGCTTCATTCAAATCATATTTGTAGTCATCTGTTCCAGTAAAAATTTCCATATTAATCCCCCATGCCGCCTTTAGGCTCAAAATCGAGTAGAGAAAATTTATTTTTCCCTACTCGTGCGCCGGGCACCCGTCAGCGAACCGATTTATCGGTTTGATGACAAATTTCACTTG
>CAJUAE010000080.1 GCA_910583965.1 uncultured Lachnospiraceae bacterium | reverse complement strand
GGCTGCTTCATGCATTGCCGGCGGTATTTTGCGGAAGCGTTTTTTGTACAGAATGTCGCTGCCATGAGTGACGATGAGCTTGCGGCACTTCCAGAGACCAGGGCGCTCCTGCTGATCCGCGGGATCTACCAGGAAGAGAAGAAACTGAAGGAATTAACTGCAGACGGACGGACCATTGCCAGGGAAGGGAACGTTGCGCCCAAAGTGAATGCCTTCTTTGAATATATCCATTTCCTGGAAGGATCGGACAATGTATTCTCAGACAGGATGAAAAAGGCCATTACTTATGCCCTCAACCAGGAGAAAAATCTGCGTCGGTTCCTCACGGACGGAAACATTCCCTGTGATAACGGGCATGTGGAACGGATCATCCGCAGCTACTCGGTTGGCCGGGCCAACTGGCTGTTTGCGGATACCATTCATGGAGCAAAGGTAAATGCTATCATGTATTCTATAGTAGAAACGGCGAAAGCAAACCAGGCGAATATCCTCATCTATCTCCAGTACCTGTTTGAGCAGATACCACTGCGCCGAATGGGAGGCGATAAAGATTTCATGGCTGATATGGTGCCCTGGTCAGAAGCCTACAGGACATATGAAGAGAAGAAACAGCAGCAGCGTCAGTCATTGTATGGACAGCTGTTTCCAGAGCCAGAGCGTCCAAGGACACCCCAGAAAAAAGACCGAAGCGCGGGAATGCCAGAGGGCAATGGTCTAACTGCATAATGAGCATGGAGCCCGGAAGCAGCTGCTTGTGGGCTAATGTTCTGTATCGAAGTCTCAAAAGAAACAAAAATCTCAGATACGATGGTACTTTTGCGACTATTTGATTATCAAGGTGCTCTAACTGTACGATATCATAGGCTGCGCTCCTTTTATAGACGCCGATTATTTGCCGCTTACATAACAGGTACAGCAAACTATTGTAAAATCAAGATTTTTGCAGTTCCCTTAATTACAGTTCCCCGAAAATTGTGATACAATTTCCCGAAAAAACTGATACAGTTTTCCGAAAAAGGTGCTGCACTTCCCCGAAGACCGTAGCTGTATTGATCCGGAATGGGAGAGCCTGCTTTGCAGGATGCAGGCTGAAAGGGGAATGGACGGTTACGGCATCCGTTGTCGTGCTGCTATGTTTTTTGAATTGTAAAACCGGGGATTCTGTGATATTATGGTTATACAAAAGAAAATCTTGTAGGAGGCATGACGGGTGGCAGAGCAAAAGAATGATACTGAGACTGCGGAAGAAAAAGAGGAGCGGGTGGTAAAGCATACCGTTAAGGACAGTGTTTTTACATCACTTTTTAAGGAAAAAAGATATCTGATACAGCTGTACCGGGCACTTCATCCGGAGGATACCAAGACAACAGAGGATGACCTGAAGGATGTAACAGTCAGCAATGTTCTTGTTGACGACATCTACAATGATCTTGGGTTCACGGTGGGTACGACATTAATGCTGATGATAGAAGTGCAATCGACTTGGACGGTCAATATTATATTCAGGGCACTGATGTATCTGGTGCAGACATACAGGGAATACTTCAGGAAGACGAAGCAGAACCTGTATAAGAGCAAGAAATTGAAGATGCCAAAGCCGGAGATTTATGTCATATATGTCGGTGACAGGAAGACAAGGCCAGAAGAGATTTCCCTTTCTGAAGAGTTTTTTGAGGGGAAAGACATCTGCATTGATGTAAGGGTGAAGATGATATATGACGGCAAAAACGGGGATATTATCAATCAGTATGTAGTGTTTACAAGAGTATGCAATGAACAGGTGGCAAAACACGGAAGGACAAGGGAAGCAGTGCAGGAAGCAATACGGATATGCAAGGAAAGGAATATCTTGAAGGAATATTTATCCAGCCGGGAGAGGGAGGTAGTGGATATGTTGATGGAACTGTATGACGAGCAGGAAGTGCTCAGGTCTTATGTGGAAAGCGAGAGATATGAGGCTGAAAATGCTGCAAATATAAAAACAGCAAAAAGATTTTTAGATATGGGAAAATTCTCCATTGAGGAAATTGCAAAGGGAACTGGACTTACTGTTGAAGAGGTTGAAGAATTGCGGAAGGAATTGTTGCAGACAGTATAGCGGTCGGATTATGACATTGTTTCGTATTATACTATGTTCTTGCAAAACAAATTTTTGCTGAAAATAGATTTTAGTTTTTGCTGAAACCATGACGAAAAACACATTAAATTTTCAGATATGGGACCTTGAGAAGTGCTTCTCAGGGTCCTCTTTTTTACCCTCTTCAACACAAATCTTCCAACCCTGCTGCCGTCCCAACATATAGCCGCTCCGCAGTTCGAAAAAGAAAAATAAAAGAGTAAAAAGAAGCGGCGGAATCCCTGCTGTCAATGCATTTTTCCCACGCCCTGCCTTTGCATCCTCTCCTTTTTCCCGCCACTTTCCTTAAAAAAAGTGTCCCCATACTACTGTTTTTAACGGTTCAGGCTGTTTTCGCCACGGAAAAAGAAAAATTTTGGAAAAAGAGGGGGATACAGAGGTTATCACGGTTCTTTCTGTACTTTGGGTATTGTCATATTTTCGAATTTGTTGTATTCCAATGAATTGGTTGTTACAGCTAAACGAGAATAACGAAGTTACCCAAACATCAGAAAGAACCGATATTGCTTTTTGTGGTGTATGGGCAGAAGATAAGTATATAGATATGAAGATAGTGGTTTCCACAGACTTAATATTTGAAATCTAATGTGGTATATTAATTATGACAGGCAGAGTGTGATGCGATACTTAAAAATAATATACATGGAAACTGAAATAGAGAAGGTAAAAAAAGGAGGGTGCATATGGAAGTGGAAATTTTGAAAAATGATTTGGAAATTGTCAAACAAAAGTTAGAACTTGCAAATAAGGAATTGGAGTCAAAAGATAAAATCATTGAACAGATGAACGAAACGATAGATATATTGAAATGGCGGGTAGAAGTTCAGGAATCAATGATTTCACAAATAAAAGATATTGCAGATAAGCTTTTAGAGAAGGTAGAGAAAGGACAGGAATCTTTGATTGGGAAAAAGGATATCATGGAGATTTTTAACAAGGAAAGTGATTTTGCACTTCGGTTTTTACGGGTGGCAAAATCAATCGGCTTTGGCATACAGGTTGGTAAGGAATACTATATTAAGCGGGAAGAGTTCGAAAAAATGTTAAATACATATCAGGGATTAAAGCTTGAAATTTAATGGATGATAAAATGTTGCCATTATAAGTATGTTCTATTATCACAAGTTAAAGTGTGAAAACAGTTTGCAGGAAAGAAGTTCTTTACAAGCAGATTTTCAAATAGCAATAGAGACAAGGAGGTGTTATATTATAGAAGTATTGGGTTTAAAGCATAAATGGGAGGATGTAAGGCAGCAACCAGAGCATATGGGGACTGACTCCCTGACAAATGAAACAATGATAATACAAATGAATGAAAATATGAAAATTTTAAAATCTTACATATCGGTTCAAGAGTTAATGATTTCGCAAATTAAAGACAGTATGGAAAGGCTTTTAGAAAGGGTGGAGAATGGACAGACACCTTTGATTGGGAAAAAGGATATCATGGAGATTTTTAACAAGGAAAGCGATTTTGCACTTCGTTTTTTGCGAACGGCAAAATCGATGGGCTATGGCATACAGGTTGGTAAGGAATACTATATTAAGAGGGAAGAGCTTGACAAAATTTTAAGTACCTATCAGGGGCTAAAACTCGAAATGGGATAAGCAATGATTGATGGCTTAGAAGTTCATCTGTATAAGGTATGTATGATGTTTGAGAATAATTTGAAGGGGTATAGATATCACTTTCAGATATCACTTGAAAATGATATGTGTGAGAAAGTATTGTAAAATCGAGAAATTGTGATGTTATTTCGTTGTAGTCGTTAACTATAAGTAAATAACAATATACACAATAAAAAGCACCAGATGTAAGGGAATAAACCTTATATTTGGTGTTTTTCAATAATATACAGCAGACTCTCCTTCAGATAAGCTACAGGAGGTAAGGTTATTTTAAAGAGATATTAAAAAGCTATATGGACACTTACATAAAATTTCATCAGGAAGTGTTTGTAAAATCTCCACAAATTGATGTGGAGATACTAGAGAAACCATCTGTCTGGTTTTTGACAAGAAAGATAAGGATGGCTATATTTAGTGGAATACAAATCAAAAATCAATGTACAAAACTAGACTTTGGTCCATTTCGTTCTGTCATTGATTTTGATTATGATTTCATATACATTTATGAACAAATTGCTAATGGATGTAAGCATACTCAGCAGTTGCCTGTATCACAAGCGCATGTTGAAGCCAAATTCTAGGATAATGTTCTAAAGAAAATGGACAATCTACATTACCAGTCTCGAGGGTGATAGAGCAGACCGGATTATCGCCGTTGAATACCCAGTCAAGATAGCTGCCTGATGCGGTTCCGCTGCCCATTTTCTTATATGGGACAAGTGATAGCAGATAGTTGGAAAAATCTGTGTTTAGTGCTGTGTACTTATTCTCGACAGTGTTCCAGTAAGCAACTTCACCCATTGAATGATAATTGAGAATAATAGCAGGTTGGCACAATAAAGTGACAGCTCCAAGGGATAATGTTTCTGGTTCTGTGAACGGAGCAAGACCTTCGTATCCCATATAGGAGGGATGAGATGTCTTTGCATTGACCCCAAATCCGGGCAGAAAATTCCTGTTGAGATCGACACCACGGGCGTTGGCTTTCCAGCGTGAAAGATATGTTCCATAGGTGCTTTTTGTTCGTTTTGTCGCGACATCATATACATAGCAGGCTTGTATTAATTGTACAAGTTCAGGCGACCGCAAAGCACTTTCGCCAAACTGGCTAAGTGCGATGCCATCTGGATTGACCATAGGAACAATATGTACTGCAACATTGTCAAAAAGTTCTCTATAGCTTCTATTATGGAAGCTACCACGGTCATAGTATTCAAGACACTGTTCAAGCTGTTCCATAACAAGGTATGGATTTGTATATTCGCGAGCATGAATACCAGCATGTACTAATATACTTTTGGGTGCAGACGGATTTCCAAGGATAAGTTCGTATAAATTCCTGCCATCAGTGGATTGACCAGTTAAATTGACATGAAGCAGTTCAGGATATTTTGCCTGTAACAATAAAATATCTTCTTCCATTTCTTCGTAAGTATAGATATCGTAATCATATACAACGGCATCAAGTTGTCGAAGGTATCTCATATCTGCATATCCTTCCAGTTCTGTATCATATACTTTTATCTTTACAAGAGAATCCAATGGACCAAGCAAAATTTGAACATAAGTACCATCAGGAAGCACTGCGATAGGCTCACCGGACATAGATGGATCTGCATAGATATGCAATCCTATTCCAGAAAAACGAACATAACAGACTGGAAGTGGGGGAGCTTCTGCGGCAGATGTTGGAAATGGCATAAGGAATAGAATAAAAAATAAACAAAGTATAGGAAATATGGTAATTTTAAAGAATTTCATAGTCAAATCTCCTTATAAAAATAAAGTTGGCGAAAGGTCTCAATTGTTGTAGGCATTGTACTTTTCATACTTGCACCATGTATGATGTCAAAGTTAGCAGCAAAATGCCTGCTTTGTGGTATTTTGTGTGTATTAATTGTAACTTAATTTCTATCTAGTATTCCGTCCGACTAGAAATTGAAGTCTGGGACTACCTGTTCCGCACCATCGCGTCGTTAAAATTTCTAGACGATGCCACCGCATCGCCGTCGAAATTTTGTCTAGCACTGGCACGAAGCATGCAGCCCTGTATTCCAATTTCTAACTGGATGGAGTACTAGTTCAAAAATTAAAATCGTGAATCACTAATTTCATATTATTGTGTCATTAAAATTTTTAAAATATTTTACCATATTGCTAGTGAGATTTTGTTTAATACTGGTAAGAATCGCCAAATTTACGATGTTGGTTTTGTTTGAATGGAATACTGGATACAATATTAATACAAATTTCTAATAGTTTCAAGAAGATATTTATGCAACGTTAATAAAATTTGGTTGAGTTTTTAATGAGGAGATTGAATGGTATCCTTGTACAATACCTTTTCCCTCACGTTACAAACCCCCACAAGGGCAAAAATAGAGGAAAGAAAACCTGTAACATACAAGAAAAACTTGCTACACAAGTTTTCCTTGTCAAAAATTATAACATGAAATGAACAGAACAGAAAGAACTGATTAATAAATCGGAATCGATCAAAACATAATGTTATACTGCTTGATGTACGACTGTGTATATCAATGGCAGACTAATACTCACCATATGAAATGGTGCAGAAGTCAAAACAAAAATTTAAAATTCAGCAAAACAGGAAAGGTATTTCTAGATTTATGTGTTATTCTATATACGTAGCTACAAAACAATAAAAAGGGGGTGAAATTAATCGATTACCGAAAAAGCATACAGGAAAACCTCGATTATATAGAGGATAATTTGAAGACTCCTATCACTGCCACGGAGCTTTGCAAGCAGGCGGGTTATTCGCTATTCCATTATTATAGGCTGTTCCAATCAGCCGTTGGAATGTCGGTGATGCAATATATTCTTCGGCGCAGACTTATTCATGCAATTTATGAAATTCGTTGCGGCTGCAAAAGAATTAATCTCTGACGTCTACCACGAGAGCAATGGAGAAAAAAGTAACAAAGCCTTTTTTTGTCTCTTTCGGAGTCGTTTTGCCAAAGTTATTTGAATGAATTTGGGAAACTGTATGACAAGCTGCCAAAACAAATTATCCATCGTGATCCGAATCCGTCAAATATTATCGTGTCGCAGGACGAATGGGGCTTTATTGATTTTGAACTGTCGGAGAAAAATCTGCGTATTTATGATCCCTGCTATGCAGCTATGGCAATTTTGAGTGAGAGCTTTGATGAAAAAGATCAAGCTAAGTTATCAAAGTGGCTGGAAATTTACCAAAATATTCTTTGGGGTTATGACAGTGTAGTAAAACTTACCAATGAGGAATGTGTTGCACTTCCTTATGTGATCATGGCAGATCAGCTAGTTAGCACAGCGTGGTTTTCAGAGCAGGACAAATATATGGAACTTTTTGAGACAAATAAGCGCATGACCTAATGGATTATCACTATTTTTGATGAATTAAAGTTTAACTAGATTTCAAAACCGTTTTACTTGTGAAGAAACACGATTTTAAATTTAACGAGGGAATTTTAAGTGAATAAAAATAATATTAAGGTATGATTGCCAGATTTTATATAATCAGTACAGTAAATGAGTAGACGCAATAAAACTGTTATTATAAAATTTAGAAATACGATAGTTTTGTTTGTTCTAATCTTGACATTCGTTTACAAAAGAGATTAGAATAATACTATTAGATACAAACTAGACTGCTAGCGTGGAAAAATTCATAGACATTTTTATAGTATTTTTACAAAGGGGGTTAAAAGTCATGGGGAAAATGTTGAGTGCAGAGGTGAAACAAGCATTACAGGATATTTACTATAATGAGAGGACAGGGAGAGGAAAAGAGGCACTTATACTTTTGGAAAACGCTTCCGCTGCTGGCGATGGAGACGCGACTTGCATCTTGGCGTGATGTATGTGTGGTCGTCAATATGCATGGACTGGACATGGTTTTCCAGAAGATGATGACCGTGCAGTTGCTTTGATGCATCAATCGGTGGAGCAAGGAAGTGCATTGGGGGTGCTGGTAGCGATACGCTGCGGAGAGCTGACACCAGAACTGGAAGCTAGAATGCCATTTACAGATTTAAAAGAAGCGTTTGCTGAGGCACTGGAATTAGCACAGACGGGGGATGCGTTCTGCCAGTATGTTGTTGGCAATACATATTTTTGGTGGGATTTTATCCGAATCCAGAATATTGATCTTCAATCGTTTTCCGATCCAATTGCTTTAAAATCATTTTTGAAAGAGAATATTTCCAAGTGTGAAGATTGGTTTTTGAAAGCATTGCGAGGTGGAATGTATTTTGCTGCAAATAATTTAAACCAGTATTATACAAAGGGAGATGAGGATATCATTTTACCACAACCACAAAAAGCCAAGGATTTGTGGAAGATTGGGGCAGAGTATGGACATCCGCTTCATCAGAGTATCTATGCAGACAATTTAGAGGAGGCAGGAAGAAAAGAGGAAACTATATGTTAGGTTTTATTTACGGTAGAGGTTTAGGAGTAAATGCAGACATTCCGAAAGCAGTCGATTATTTAAGAAAAGCGGGAGATAACACGCGGGCAAAAGAAGAACTACACAATTATAAAAAGACTTTATTTGGCAAATGGGTACGTCGATGAGTGCTAGGATTTTAGTGGTTGATGATGAGAAAGAAATTGCTGATTTAATAGAAGTATATCTAATAAATGATGGATACCTGGTTTATAAATTTTATAATGGTACAGATGCGTTGGAATGTATTGAAGAAAACGAGCTTGATTTGGCACTATTGGATATTATGCTGCCAGATATTGATGGGTATCATATTTGTCAGAAAATCCGAGAAAAATTTTTTTATCCAGTTATTATGCTTACAGCAAAGGTTGAGGATGGGGATAAGATTATGGGTTTGACGCTCGGTGCTGATGATTATATTACAAAACCATTTAATCCGCTAGAAGTGGTAGCAAGGGTCAAAACACAACTACGACGCTATACTAGATATAATATTGGAAAGGGTACAACATTTACACAGAAAGAGATGGATATTAGAGGCTTACATATTTCTAAAGAGAATCATAAATGTATGTTAAACGGAAAAAGTTTGACATTAACACTAATTGAATTTGAAATTCTGTGGTATCTGTGCAACAGGCGTGGTATAGTTGTATCTTCGGAGGAATTGTTTGAGGCAGTTTGGGGTGAAAAGTATTTTGACAGTAATAATACAGTTATGACACACATTGCAAGGTTGCGCGAGAAAATGAAAGAGCCTGCGCGACGTCCCAAATATATTAAAACAATCTGGGGAGTGGGGTATACGATTGAGTAGGCAGTTTCGGTTTACAAGATGGATTAAAACGAAAAAAAAGAAAGATAATAGCTACCAACAACTAAAAACAAAACTTTTCTTGGTTTCAGTTATCGCAATGGTTCTTTCTATTGTTGGTATCTACGCATTATATGATTTTGTCTTTTTTGGACGATTTGCAGACTTTGTAGTGGAATTCCTGCGCCGTTTTATTTATATTGGACAAAAGGATGCATATCAAAGAGCATTAGAGACATATCAACGTGTGGTGCGAAATTACATGGAATGGTATTTTATAGGTGGCATTTTGCTTCTTTTTATGATTGCTCAAATGATTTATCTTAACAGTTTTGTTAAATATTTTAAGGAAATTAATCGTGGTATTGATACTCTGGTTACAGAAAATATGGGTGATGTTATTCTTTCACACGAACTTGCTGCGACAGAGCGAAAAATTAATTCTATTAAACATATGTTAGAAAAGCGTAAGAATGAAGCGCAGCTTGCTGAGCAGCGCAAAAATGATTTGATTGTCTATTTAGCACATGATCTTAAGACGCCACTTACAAGTGTTATAGGATATTTGACATTACTTCGAGATGAACCGCAGATTTCACAGGAGCTACGTTGTCGTTATACAGATATTGCGCTAGAAAAAGCAGAACGGTTAGAGGAGTTAATCAACGAGTTTTTTGATATTACACGTTTTAATTTAACAACACTGACTCTTGATAAAGAGCGAATTTATCTCAGTCGTATGCTGGAACAGCTTACAAGTGAGTTTTGTCCCATTTTGGCGGAGAGGGATCTGGAATGGAAGTTAGATATTATGCCAGATATTACACTGGTGGGGGACGTAGACAAGCTGGCACGTGCCTTTGATAATCTAATACGAAATGCAGTGAGCTATAGTTATGCGGGAACAGAAATTTCTTTGTATGCACAGACAGAAGGAAACCAGATAAAAGTTATGCTCAAAAATCAAGGAAAAACGATTCCACAAGACAAGCTGGAACATATTTTCGAGCAATTTTACAGAGTGGATGCAGCACGTTCCTCAGTGACTGGTGGCGCGGGACTGGGACTTGCTATTGCAAAGGAAATTGTGGAGTTGCATGGAGGAACAATTACAGCAGCAAGTGCAAACGAGAATACAATTTTTATTGTAATACTTCCCATAGATTAAAATTGTAAGAAAAATGTAAGATTTTTGGAAGAAAAATTTTATAGAAGTGATAGGAAAATGAAAAATATTGAGAAACCTGTTTTGATACAATTTGAATATCAAGACAGGTTTCTTTTTATGCACACGAACGCAGAGAGGAAGTATGCAGCGAAAGCTGCCTGCGTCCGGTGCGCGAGTAGGGGAAGTAAACTTTTCTACTCGATTGTATAGAGCACTTAAGTGAAATTTGTCAGCAGAAATCGACGAGTGCCCGGCGCACGAGTAGAAGAAGATAAACCTTCCCTATTCGAGTGTACAGACCTGCATAAAAGAGATAAGTCGCTAAGGTGTATACATGTAGAATGTTATAATATGGATGCAAAAGGCAAGATACAGATAAAACTTATAAATAGGGGAGAGATAAAAATGGGAAATGTAAAAAATATTGTAATTATTTTTGGTGGTGCATCTTCAGAGTATGCAGTTTCTTTGCAGTCTGCGTATGCAGTGATTTGTAATATAGACAGGCAAAAATACAATCCAGTGACAGTTGGTATCACACAAGAAGGGAATTGGTTTTATTTTTCGGGGGAAATAGATAAGATTCAAAAGGATACTTGGTATAATGAGATGGATTGTGTGCCTGTGGTACTTTCACCAGATAGAACTTGGCATCGATTAATAGTATTATATGAGAAAAATAATGAAATAAAAATAGAATCTATTCCAATAGATGCTGTTTTTCCGGTGTTGCATGGGAGAAATGGGGAGGATGGAACAGTTCAGGGTATTGTGGAACTTGCAGGGATTCCGCTGATCGGTTGTGGGACACTATCTTCGTCACTATGTATGGACAAGGATAGAGCACATCGACTGGTGGAATTGTCGGGTATACGCGTACCACATGGTATGGTATTAATGGACAATACTGCGGTTAATAAGGCTTGTGATTTTGTAAAAAATATTGGATTACCAGTATTTGTAAAACCTGTTAAGGCAGGTTCTTCCTTTGGTATTACAAAAGTGATTGATATGGAACAGCTAACACTAGCCATTGCAAGTGCATTTAAATACGACAATCGTGTTATTTTGGAGGAAGCGATTGACGGTTTTGAAGTGGGGTGTGCTGTATGTGGATACGACAGTTTGATTGTTGGAGAAATTGATGAAATTGAACTAAATGAAGCAAATAATAGTGAGGGATTTTTTGATTTTACAGAGAAATATACACTAAAGACTTCGGCAATTTATGTTCCTGCTAGGATTCCGGCAGAAAAGGCACAAGAGATTAAAGAAATAGCAAAGCGAATTTATCGAGTATTAGACTGTGCAGGATTTGCAAGGGTAGATATGTTTCTGACACCAGAGGGAGAGATTGTTTTTAATGAAGTCAACACAATACCAGGTTTTACGGAACATAGCCGTTATCCAGGAATGATGCGGGCAGCAGGGTATGGTTTTACTAAGATTGTGAACAGAATTATTGAACAGGTATTCGAGTAAAATTGAAATTTCACCCATCTTGATTTAAGATTCCGCGGTACGATTTTCAATCTATTTTCCTGCCAATATAGAAAGAAGGCAAATGATGAAGACAGCGAACAAAAATTACATAGGAATTGATATATTTCGCGTGATTGCGGCGATTTTTATTATTGCGATTCACACATCGCCGTTTTGCTCTTACAACGCGTGGGCAGATTTTATCTTAACACGCGTGATTGCCCGCATAGCAGTTCCATTCTTTTTTATGACATCAGGGTTCTTTTTGATTTCCAGATACCAATATAGTACAAAAAAATTGAAAATATTTGTCAAAAAAACAGCATCGATTTACAGTGTGACGATTGTACTTTACATTCCTATTAATATATATAATGAATATTTTCAGACAGAAAATTTACTGCCAAATATAATTCAGGATATTATATTTGATGGGACATTATATCATTTATGGTATTTGCCTGCATCACTGATCGGTGGAGTATTTGCGTGGTATCTGGTGAGAAGATTGGGATATTGTGGGGCATTTTTTGTTGCGGCAGTACTTTATTTTATCGGTTTATTTGGGGATAGTTATTATGGATTAAGTGAAAAAAATGTTATTTTGGAAGGTTTTTATACACTTTTATTTCAAGAGTTAGACTATACTAGAAATGGTATATTTTTCGCTCCAATCTTTTTCTTGATGGGTGGATGGATTGCAGATAACAAGATTCGTTTTAGCCATACAATCGCATGGATATTGTTTGTTTTCATGATGTCATTTATGCTGGTAGAGGGGGTTATTTTACATCAGTTTGGTTTGCAGCGTCATGACAGTATGTATTTTTTTCTGGTGCCATGTATGTACTTTTTGTTTCAAGCATTGTTATATTTTCAAGGAAGACGTTATGCTTGGATGCGAGATGTCTCACTTTTGGTTTATATCATACACCCAATGATCATTGTATTTATCCGGTTTGCTGCAAAAGTATTGCATATGCAGACACTTTTTGTGGAGAACAGTGCAGTACATTTTTTTCTAGTTGTGGTGGTGTCAATGTTTTTTAGCGTAGCGGTAGTGGTGCTGTGGAGACAGTTTCGTGGCAAAAAGAAAAAACAGGACACAGAAATGAGAGCTTATATTGAAATTAATTTGAAAAATTTGACGCACAATGTAAAGGTATTGCGTGAAAAAATGCCATCTAAATGCGAGTTGATGGCGGTTGTAAAAGCGCAGGCATATGGACATGGAATGTATGAGATTGCAACGCATTTGGATAAAATTGGCGTTAGGGCATTTGCAGTAGCGACAATAGACGAGGGTATTGCACTGCGCAAATATGGTATTCGAGGAGAAATTTTAATATTGGGATATACACCACCGGAGCAGGCAAGAGCACTTCAAAAGTATAATTTGACGCAGACACTAATTGATTATGACTATGCATATAGGTTAAATACACAAAGATGTAAGGTTAAGGTACATATTAAATTAGATACTGGAATGCATCGATTGGGATTTGATGTGTGTACGGATAAAAGTGCAGGAAAAGAAATGCGTAATATTTTCAACGTATTTTTTATGGAATCTCTTATGATAACGGGTATTTTTACGTATTTGTGTGTGGCAGATAGTCTTGCTCAAGAAGATGTACTTTTTACGCGGCGACAGATAGCAATATTCTATAAAGTTATAAACAGATTGAAAAAACAAGGAATACACATTCCAAAAATTCATATTCAAAGTAGTTATGGACTATTAAATTATCCAGAACTCAAATGTAATTATATTAGGACAGGCATTTCTATGTACGGCGTGTTGAGTACGCCAAATATACAGACAAAATTGCAACTTGATTTAAAACCAGTGCTTGCACTTAAAGCACGTATTGTGTTGATTCGGCAAGTGAGAGAAGGAGATAGTGTAGGTTATGGCAGGACTTTTGTGGCAGATAAGGATAGTCGTATTGCCATATTGTCGATTGGTTATGCAGATGGATTTCCAAGAGTGTTGTCTGGAAAAGAACAATATGTGCTTATTAATGGGGAACCAGCACCAATCGTTGGAAGAATTTGTATGGATCAATTTGCGGTAGATATCACAGAACTCTCTAATGTTTCTATAAATATGACTGCAACGCTGATTGGCAGAGACAGTGAAAAGGAAATTGATGCGTCGACCTTGGCAGAAAATGCAGAGAGTATTACCAATGAGCTTTTAAGCCGTATAGGAACAAGAGTACGAGTAGTGGAAGTTGAAACGTAGTTCTTGCATTTTGTTTTATTTCTCGCTATAACAAATTTATGGAATGAATTTCTAGTTTTGCCTATAATTGTGAGCCAAGACGATTTCGATTGCCAGCGACAATGGCAATTCTGGAAATTGCGGAGGAAAGTGGTAGTTGTCAGGTTATAAAAGTAGGGTTGACAGAGAAAAATGAAGGGAGTGAATTATTTTTGAAAGTTAAAGAAGGAAACCTGAAAATAACTGTAGAAGAAATCATTTGGGAAATGTGAGCAGAATATAAAATAGAATAGATTGCAAAGAAATTATGTGTTGACAGCGCGTTTGTGGAACCGGTTTGTCGTATCTATGTGACATATTCTAGGGTGGATGCGCAGGGAATATAGATAAGATGGAAATTAGTGCAATATTTGAACGAAAAAAATAAGTAGTGGGAAAGATTTCCCACTACTCAAATCCTTGTATTTCAAATCCGTTTTCCGCTAGAAGTTTTAGAATTAAAGTAGCACTTTCATCATCAAGTTGCATCATACATGTTGCGAAATCCCACGTGGCATTTCCACCATATGTAGCATATTTACCATAGGTTTCTCCAGAATGGATGCTCAAGGATGTTGCACCATAAATAATTGGAAGCGCATATATATGAAGTTCTTTGTCAATCACTAAATAATAACCTTTATCCGTCTCAGTATATTCATCAGAAAAAGTTATTTCCATATGATAAGTTTCGTCTTGTTGCAAACGAGGATACATTGATTTTAACAGAGTATCTTCTTCTTTTGCAGCTTCATCAGCAGTTAATTTCATTTGTTCAGCGATACGTTCTCTCAACAAAATTGTCTTTGGTTCAAAAAATGATTCTATTGTTTCTCCAGCTTTTAAGACAATTTTGTTTTCATTTTGATATGTTTGCAGTTCAACCGTAAGATTTAGGTCATTTTCTGAACCCTGAGTTAAAGGAAGTTTATATTCAAACAAATATTCAATAATTTTTTCCATGTTCGACGGGATTGCATTTTTAGCGGAAGCATTTTTTAATTGTAAATCTTCGGGGATACTTAATCCAAATTTTCCGGTCGTTGCTATATCATTTCTATTGTAACTTTTTACAATGGAAGTAATGCTTATAGGTGTATGGAAATTGGTTTTATCAATTGAAATTTCCTTTGTTTTTTTCCAATTATCTGGTGTATTATCAGCTTCTCCAGAGGAGGAGTAATAATCAGTACCATCATAGGAAAGAATGGCATTTGTCTCTTTTACACTGTCGAAATTAAGCAGTGGATGCTTCATTGACAGCAATTCTAACACAGACGCATAACATCGTTTTTTCGTGCCATTCTGGTCAAGTTCAATTTGTACACACATATCAATTGGAGACATTTCTGGAAAAATGATTGTGACAGTTTCGCCAGCATCTACGAGTTCAGAGGAGTTATTTTTATGAGGATGGTTATATACCATAGTTTCATTAAACAAAGTTATTTTTGTATTAATTTTTTCATAAACTGGATAGGATTGGGGGTCTTCTTCGACTGTATCGACAAGACGAATAATATCATCTGTGCACAATTCTGGAACATCTTTTTGCGAGACATATCCTCTTTTTTCTTCGTATTCAATTTCCACCCAATCGGATTCAATTTTAATTGCTTTTTCAATAATATTTTTATCAATCGTTCCAAGAGAAAGATAATCTGTACCAGGGCCAGCATACATAGTAATCTGTTCAATAGAGTCGGAAATATTCATAGAAGTCTGTTCTGTTGTGATTTGTTCTATGGAAGATGTTTCGCTAGGAAGATTTTTTTTCAGTGTTAGTCTGACAGGCAGAAAGAAGAAATATAACACTAATAGAGAAAAGGGTTGTTATTATTTTTTTCTGTTTTTTGCCATATGATCCCTCCTTGTTGTATGAATTTATAAATACCATCTGCATTTTTGTTGGAGTGTATGATGCGAACGTGTAACCAATTCACACACTTACAATGAAGTTATTTTCTTTATTATATAATACCAATGAGATATTGTAAATGTAAATTTGGTAAATTGAAATTTGAACATTACAGTTTATTACTTTTTACACCTGAACCATGGACTTGGTGGATGGTGGCAAAGCCAGCATGTACATCAAAAGTTGTAATTCACACGAATTGGAGTATAAGATAGCAGTTTTTGAGTAGCTTTTTATTGGAGTATGTCAAATCAAAAATATACTATAATATATTGAAAATACTCGATTCTGCAATGTATATATGTTATTATAATCAAGAGGTGATAACACCCAGTTATTTTGTAGCGATTGTATCAGAAAATACAGAAGAACAAATTAGAGAATATCTTCAAAAGCAGAAAAGAAAGTGGGGTGAAGACAGTGGAAAAGGCTTATAGGTATCGAATATACCCGAATAAAAAGCAG
>CAJUAE010000079.1 GCA_910583965.1 uncultured Lachnospiraceae bacterium | reverse complement strand
AATGGAGTCTTGGATGTCGCATAGAATAAGGCTTTGAGATTCCGAGAGCATATATTTTCTGAAAAGGCGGAAGGCAGATACTTAGACTAATTTTGACAAATTAAGTAGTTAATTTATTTTGGATTTTAAATTTAAAATTAAAAATATTCATTTGTATTTATGCGTGTATAAAAATTTACACGTATTATTAGTTGGATTTTAGATGTTAATAAAGAAACGTAGAGAACATGGTGATGGAGAGTCGAGGAAAGTTTCAGGTAACAGAGATGAACGGATAATGTTAAAATTTCACAAGAGGTTGTTAATAGGTAAAGATCTTAAGTATAATAAGGTTTTTGAGAAAAATGCGTGTAAAATTTTATACACGCTTTTTATTGTTGCCTTTTTGAAATATATAATATGATTGTAGTATCTAAACGATGACTAATTAACAAGATTATTTTGGGAGGAATAATGAAAGAAAATACGGAAACCCAGAAACTGATGGATCTTTGTGAAAAACTGCCGGAAGTAAACCAGGCATATATTCTAAATTTGAGTAAAAGCACTGCAACGAAAATAATCTATGCATATGAACTGCTCCGGTTTAATGACTATCTAAAGGAAAAGAAGAAAACAATTATAAATTATCAAACCTATTCTGAAATATCATATGATGACATTCAGGATTATTTCAGAATCATTATCAATAAAGGAAATGAATATAATACGATCCAGCGTGCCCGGACGGCACTGAATGGTTGGTTTAACGCACTGAATGATATACATGCGGTAAATGGTAACCCAGTCTGTTCGGGAAAAGCTTTAGAGAGGCTTTTTTGGGAAGCAACAGGAAAGGAGCCTGTGGATAAAGAGAAAAAAGAGGCTGTTCCAGATATAGCGGGCTTTTTGGATGTCGTTGCAAACGGGACCGGATTTTCTGCTTTCCAAAAAAAACATCATGAGAATCACCGTCTCAGGGATATGGCGATTGTTGCACTGATCCTTGATATAGGAATCAAAATATCTGAACTGAATGCATTAAATATTGAAGACTATGACAGAAATTTTTCTTATCTCTATGTCCAGAAGAGAGAAGTAAAAATAAACACGGATACAAAGGAAAAATTGGATCAGTATATTGACCAGGACAGAACAGTTGTTTTAGAGACGGACAGTAGACATTTCCCGCTATTTGTTACTTCCGCCGGAAAGCGTCTTGCAGTCAGATCAATACAGAGCATCTTAAAAAAATATTCTGCCGTGGGAAACAGTCAACAGGCAATTTCAGCGGAAAGATTGCGGGAGATATCAGCGGAGAGATATTATCAGGAGACAGGAGATGTTCAGGGACTCAAAGAGCGGCTTGGAGTAAAAAGTATGGCAGCGGTTGAAAAATATATTTCGCAAAAAGAGAGTTAATTTATATATAGGCTGTTGTTAGTTAAGAAATTCCAGATATCATAAATATTTTAATGGACAATTTTGTCCCTTGTACGATTAGATGAGGAATGATAAGATATTATTGAGTAATTATTAATATTTTAGAGATATTGTACTTTTTTTATTTTTTTGAATTATTTTTCGTAATTTTGATGCGTAACAAATTAATGACGGGCGAAGTAAGTCTAAAATTGATGTTCTGTAACTTGCTGTGAGGAAATTCAAATTATAATATGATGAGAATAAAAAGATGGACTAACTCTTTGCAATCCTGCAGTGAGGAGTTTCATTAATGTAATAATAGTATCATTTACTTTTACAGAGGAAAACAATGTATCAGATTGGAATATGTGATGATGATAAGGTTTTTTGTGATAATTTAGCACATTTAGTAAACATGTTTTCACAACAAGAACGGTTGATTATAAATATTGAATATTTTCATAGTGGGGAAGCTTTAATAGATTATATGGAAGAGCATCCGCCTTTTCATTTACTATTTCTGGACATTGAGTTTAAAGGAATAAATGGTGTAGGTGTTGGAAAGACAATTCGAGAGAAATTTAAAAATGAAATGACTCAAATTGTCTTTGTTTCTATTAAAGAGAATTACGCAATGCAGTTATTTCGAATCCGTCCATTGGATTTCTTGATAAAACCGGTTTGTAGAGAATCGGTTTTTCATGTTATGTCAGAGTACAGAAGATTATTTGATGGAGGTAATACTTTTTTTAATTATCATATTGGAAAAAGTATTTATAGCCTAGCAGAAGATGAAATCAGATATTTGATGTGTGAGGGCAAAAAAGTAAAGATGGTCACAAATGAAGGGATAAAAGAATTTTATGACACTATGTCAAATGTCGAAAAAAGGATTTCTAATGATAAATTCTATATTGTACATAAATCTTATATTGTTAATGTAAATTATGTCAAAGAATTTCGACCAAACGAAGTTATTATGGTGGATGGGGAAAAGATACCAATAAGTCAGTTATATCGGAAGAAGATTCGTGAAAAGATATTGGAATGGAATATAAGTACAAAAAGATAGGATGAGAGTATAGAATGGAAACGGATAACATTATATTTGGGCTAATCTATTATATTTTGAGTTGGTATGTAGATATACGGTTTGTTAATTTCATATTAAAATCTAAGAGAGAACCGTTTGTTAGACCGTGGATTATTTATATGATAGCAGGTACTTTTAATTGGCTGATTTCCTATTATTGTACTGATTCTTTAATGATAACAATGTCAGCATTTATTAGCATTTTGGTTCTGGTTGTTGTGATTTATGATGGAAATATTTTTAGTAAGTTGGTGGTATCACTTATCGTACTGACGTCTGGTGTGGTAGTAGAAAATATTGTATGGAGAGTGTTTGCTGGAATGGATGCGGCACAAAGTGCTGCTGGAAATTTAAGCTCAAATCTAATCAGGTTGATTATTATTTTTACGCTGGAACGTTATATAAAAACAAATAAACAGACACGGCTGCCAATTGGTAGTTTCCTAAACATGATGATAATTTCTATTGGGGGTGTTGTCCTAGTGAATTTATTGATGCAGGCTAATCTGGAAAATCAATTTGCTATGGCAGGAATGTGTATTGTAGCAATTATAAACATTTGCACATATCATTTATATGTAAAAATAAACGAGGCATGCAGTCAGGAGATCGAACAAATAACTATGCAGCAGCAGATTATTATGTATCGACATCAATTTGATTTGATCGAGCAATCAGAAGAAAAAATACGATTACTCCGCCATGACCTGAAAAAACACATGTTGATGTTGACGCAGTATATGCAGAAAGGCAATTTTGAGGAAGCTCAAATATACGCGGAGCAGATTGCACAAAACGCTAATGTGTTTGGAGAATATATAAAAACAGGAAACAGTGGGATTGATTGTATTGTAAACCATATGCTTGCAAGAGCCGATCAGTTGCAGTGTAAAAGGAATATTGTTATTCAGGTTCCGGAAACTTGTTTTATGCCTGATCTTGACTTGAATATGCTATTAGGTAATCTTCTTGAAAATGCATTGGAGGCTGTAGAAAAAGTAGAGAACAAAAATTTGGATCTGTATATTTCTTATATGAAAGGTGTACTTTACGTTAGTTTATATAATACATATAATGGTTTGATAAGAAAGAAAGGCGGAGAATATATTACTACGAAGAATAATCATTGCGGACATGGTCTGGGGATGAAAAGTGTTCAGATTATTGTGAAAAAATATCACGGTGAGATGAAAGTACAAAATACAAAAGAGTTGTTTAAAGTAGATATTATTATTTATATAGATGCTGTGTAGGGATATTTCCTTGTATGGCATTTTTTTATTGAAAGATTAATTTTTCCAAGTATATTATTGATTTTTCCAAGTTGCGTTTTTGTGTCGTAATTTGTGATAAAATGACAATCAAAGAAATAATATAGGTGCATTTAGAATGTGCAGATTGGAGTAGGTATGAAAAGAATTAAATCAGCAGCCAGTAAACTTGTTTTTGATATAGCGTTTCGTATGGCAGACTTTAGTGTCAACTCATTATGTTATAGCAAGTATTATCAGGAGAAATTAGATCCACAGACAGAAATACTGAAGAAATATTATACTAAAGAAAGTCGCGACAAAAAGGCATATGATAAGTAGGGTTATGCAGATTCTGCAGGAACAAGGTTATGTGGATGCTTCCAATGATAAAATTATTTTGCTAGGTTTACAGAGGACAAAAGCATTTATAGAGGATATGATATTTGCGATTGTATTAGGATTTTTTCTGGGTAATGTGTTTGCAGGGGTCTTGTATGAAATAAGTTTTAGTGTTAACAGAATGTATACAGGTGGATATCATGCAAGTAGCAGAAAAATGTGCAATATTATATCAAAGGGAAATACTATAATATGTTTAATTGCTGCATTTGTTTGTCCAATAAATGAGATTGTCCTTTGTATTTTGGTGGGAAGTTCTGCTGTTACTATTTTTTGGTTATCACCAATAGAAAACGAAAATAAGAAAATTAATGATGTGGAAAGAATGATATATAGACATAGAAGTATATTGATTATGGTTTCGACTATAGCTTTATATGCATTATTCCTGTGGGGAGACATATATTTGCATGCTAAGGTATTAGGATTTGCTTTGTTTTCTGTTGCGGTGGGATTAATAAAATAGATATAAATCTCCCAGCAGACGCAAGTGGCGATAAACAAAGTGCTAGAATAAAAATCCCCGTTGTATAATAGGTGCAGTTCTGGCAAACCGCATAAAATACAACGGAGGTATATCTATGGACAATCAAATTTTATCACATAGTCGCTATAATTGCAGGTATCATGTCGGATTCATTCCAAAATATCGGCGGAAAGTGATGTTCGGAGCCTTGAGATTGGAAGTGGGCGAATCCATCAGTAAAATATGCAAGATGGAGGTAATCACAATCATAAAGGCAGCAACGCTGCCAAATCATGTGCATATGTATGTGTTGACTCCTCCAAAGGAAAGTGTCGCGAAAGTAGTAGGCCGGAATAACTGCCATTTCTTTTGGCCAGGGGGGATTACTGTGAGACTGTCGGTAACGTAAATGGTGCAACAATAATGAAGTATACCAATGAGCAATATGAGAGGAACCGGTTAGAAGGAGAATCCTGAAAGTAACAAAAGAAGCTGCTTTTAAGCGGCCATCAGTAACATAATGAACATGATTTTCTAGACCGCCTTTATGCGGAAACGCAACATGCGGTTACATTCATAAATGCGGAATAATACATAGGAACAGGCATAGAAAAACGCATTCAGTAATTTTATTCATTAATCGAACTATTCCTGATGGGAAGTGTTTAAGTGCTTGTCCCAAAATAAATATATGGTAGAAAAGAAAGGATTAACTTAGGATGAATGTTTTAATTGTATCAACTTTGTATTATCAACGACTAGTGGAATTACTTGATAGTCTTACGGCTGATTTTGAAGAGAGAAGTGTTGATGAAATTAACTATTATGTCGTTAATGAAAACTATGGTGCGGAGCAACCTTCCAATGTTAAGTTCAAACATTATATCTCTACATCAGATTCTACAGACACTCAGGAAATGGAAAGAATTTATAACGAGGTAAGAACATGGCCCAAATTTGATTATTCTATACAGACAGATGAATATGCTATAACGATTCTTGCTCTTATCAACACTGAGCTTGGGCTTCCGGGTTTAACTATGGAAGATGAACATAAATTTAGGGATAAGGTAAAGATGAAGCAGGCATTAAAGGATGATGTACCCACTCCTAAACTGTATACTCTTGATGATGTAAAAAATAATGTTTTTGAATATCCAGTAATTGTTAAACCTCGCACATTTGCAGCAAGCAAGGGTGTAGAGATCATGGAGGACAAGGAAACACTTATTGAATTCCTTAAAGACAAACAGGTGAATTACGAGAGGGCATCTATTGATACAATGTTCGATTATGAAATTGAGCAGTACGTAAGTGGTGATATCTACCACATCGATGGAATTGTATTTGATGGAAATATTAAGTTCTGTGTAGCTTCTAGATATCTTGGTAATTGTTTTAATTATGCACAAGGGAAAATTCTTGGTTCTGTTGTGGCTGATGATTCTCAGCAGGAGAAAGCTATTGCACTTGCAAAGAAAGTAAACCGTGATCTTGAAATTCCTAATGGCGTTTTTCATCTTGAAGCAATTTATCATGATGATGATTTCGTATTCTTAGAAATTGGTGCCAGACCCGGTGGCGGAGATATTGTCCCTACAATCAATCTTGCTACAGGTGTTGATTTAACAAAAGAGCATATCAAATGTCAAATTGGAATTAAACCTTTGGATATCAAACGTGAAAAAAACTACTTTGGTTGGCTGAATTTTCCATGCATTTATGAATACGAAAGGTCTCAGTTTGTAAAAGAAATTGAGATGCCGCAAAAGAAACTTAAGAGCTTAAACAAATTCAAACTTCCTAAGATTGGAGATAAAGCTACGTCTGATTTTGTTAACTATGGCAATGCGTTGGGCACTTTCATTTTTTTATCTAATGATTATGAGGAAATGAAAGCAGATATGGAAGAAATTATTAAGAGCTATAAGGTAATAATTGCTTAAATACATTGCCTAAATAAATTTTTAAAAGAAAAGGTTATTAAAATGAAGGGTTATGAGTATAGAAAATTGTGGGAAAAGGGACAGAGTGATTTCGAGAAAATTGATCACAATAAAATACTAACTAAGAAGATTAGTGAAAGCTTGGATCATATTGTACATTTCCTAGAAATGCCTAGAGAAGAAATTATGGCGTATCAGCTTAAGAGGCTTGGTGAGATTGTAGATTATGCATATCAGAATATTCCACTATATAAGAAAAAATATGATGCGATTGGGTATAAAGTAGGAGATGTTAAAACATTTGAAGATTTTGAACGAATCCCGCTGTTATATAAAGAAGAGCTGATTGAAGGTTTTCCAGAGCAGATTGTAAAGAGTGTGGAAGATTTCAAATATTCCACAAGAAGTTCAGGATCCAGTGCTAAGTTTGTAACTATTGCACTTAATTTGGACGCGATTTATACAGATACACTGCAGGGATTTCGACAGTTTATCAGACAGTCTCAGTTTGAATATACAAAGAAAGACAGAGTGTTGTTTATCTACACATGTCCATGGTGGATACATGATATCAATGGTGATTACAGACAAGATTTCCTTCCTACAACGATAGATGTAAATGAGGCGCTTGATTACATCAAAAAGATAAGACCTTTGATAATTTCTACATACCCTACTTATTTGCAGAAATTTTGTGAACTTGGGGTAAGGCTTTCCGAATACGGTGTCAAGTATATCATTGTTCACTCTGAGCAGTCCAATAAGAAAATGCGAGAAGCTATGGCGGCAGATCTTGATGTAAAGGTAGTAGATGAGTATAGCAGTGAGGAACTTACAAGAATCGCCCTTGAATGTGGTGAGGGCAATTATCACATTGAGGAAGATGCTTGCTATATTGAGGTATTTGATAAGGAATCCATGAAGAGAATCGACAACGGTACAGGCATCGTTGTTGGTACAAACCTTCTTAATACAGCAACTCCTATTATTCGTTACTGGCAGAATGATATTGTGACTATCAACTCTACAGCAAAATGTAGGTGTGGATGCAATGGTCGTGTAATTACAGAGGTTAAGGGAAGAGAGATGGACTGTATCATCAGTAATGGTGAAAAGGTACCAGCAAGTGCATTTATGGATCTTGCATATAACTGGTTCTTAATAAATAAAATCCCAGTTATGGGTATGAAATACCAGTTCCATCAAGTAGAAAAAAATGAGCTCAAGGTATATTTGCAGAAGGGTACATTCAACCTTTTAGAGAAAGATATTGAGTTGATGAAAAATTCTATATATCAGCTTGTTTCTAAGGACATCCATGTTTCTATTGAGTTTACAAATGAATTTGTTCAGAATTCGATAAAATTTAAACCTGTATTAAGAGAACAGTTTTAAGGAAGTAAAGGCAATGAATGATTATATGATTGCAAAGAAGCTTGTTAGTACGAATATCAATCACCTTCGTACTCAGGTTCCGCAGAAAAAATTTGATAAAAATTTTCCGGCAGAGGTAGAAATCAATAAATTTTATTTTAGGGGTGAAGCTGTTGACCGAGCCATGGTTGTGCTTAGAGCAAATGGTTGTGAGCACTATAAGAAGACAGGTGGTTGTGCAATGTGTGGTCATTATAATGGAACAATGGCTGATGAAACTATTTCTGAAACTAACTACAAGAACCAGTGGAATGCCGTGGTTAATGGAACTTGTTTTGGTAACAAAGATTTTACTCTAAACGATTTTCCTATTGTATGTGTTTATAATTTGGGTAGTTTGTTAAATCCTAATGAGATTACTTTTAATGCTCTTGAGTATATATTTTCAACACTTAACAACTACAAGAAAGTCGAAAAGGTAATTATTGAATCTAGAGCTGAGTATGTAACTGATGAGGTATTATCCTTGCTTAAGAGGAATTATGATGGATATATTGAAGTTGGAATTGGTGTTGAATCAACAAATGATGAGATTAGGGAACTCTGCCATAACAAGGGATGCGAGAATATTGAGATTATGCGTGACGCAGTGAAACTGCTTCACAATTATAATTATAAAGCACTTGCATATGTTAATTTTAAGCCTTGCTTTCTTACAGAAAGAGAAGCAGTTGAAGATGCAATTAGCACCGCAATTGACTGCTTCAAGATGGGATTTGATGCGGTATCAATTGAACCTACATCATTACAGGATTACTCTTTGACGAACCAGCTTAATCTTATGGGAAATTATAGAGTACCTTGGTTGTGGAGCCTACCTAAAATTATTCATGGTATTTATGACGGAATGAGTGAGAATAGGCTCGACATCAGACTAGGTGGTTATTTTGATGAAGAAGTTCTTAGCGGAAGTCAAGGCGAAGGTTATGCTGGAAGAAATGAAATTTTTCCTCACAGAACATCGTCAAATTGCAACAAATGCACACCAGATTTTATTAAACACATTAAAAGATTTAATATGTCATATGATGTAAAAGATTTAGATAACATAAAGAAATGTAGTTGCTGTTATCCCCTATGGAAAAAGTGCTATGAAGCAAACGATTCTAGAACAATTCCTCAACGAGTAATAGATATTTTAGGTTATAAAGCAGTATAAGGAGATATAATGGATAGAAATTTTATCATAAAGGCACATTTATTATATGAAGGAATTAAGATTTCTAAGGAAGCAAAGGAAGTACTTGATAAGAAATCTAAAGTTTGGTTAATGAATGATTATATTACATGTTCTGGTGTTACATTGGTTTACAACGATGAGTATGTAACAGCAGGAGCAGTTGACAATTCTAAATTCAGTCTGATATATGAAAATGATAGTTTTTACATTATTGATGATCAAGGAAAAAAGATTAAGGCAGATGTTATCACACCTCCTGAATATATGAAGGATGAGGTCGTAATTAGGGGGAAGCCTATTACGTATTATGTTAACACCTATACAGATAGAGTAAGAATTCAGCTTCTTGGTGGGTGCGCAAATACTTGTAAGTTTTGCAATGCTAAGGAATTTAAGTATGAATTCAATGATGTAGAAGGTCTTGATCAGGCACTTCAAATTGCTCTTTCTCAAAGTGAAATCAGACATGCACTCTTATCCAGTGGAAACGTCAAATGTGGCGAAGATATGAGGAGACTTACAGAAACTTATAAGTACTTTTGCCAGAAGTATAAAGATATGGAAATTGATCTTATGACTCCACCTAGAGGCTTTGAAAGCTATACAGCAACCGAGGAGTACGAAGATTATCTTAAGTATCTTAGAGATGAGGTTGGTATTTATGGTCTTTCTATCAATATCGAGTTGAATGATTCTAAAGAGCTTGCATTCTACTGTCCCGAAAAGGCTGCGATAGGTCAAGAAAGATACCTTAAGTTCATTGAATATGCAGTTAAGATTTTAGGAAAAAATAAAGTTCGTTCACTGATTATTGTGGGACTTGAGCCGTTAGAAGAAACCTTAAAGGGTGTTGAAAAACTTGCAAAGCTAGGAGCTAATCCTGTTCTTTCTCCTCTTTTTCCATATGGTGAAGCACAGGGAAACCTATCTGCTGAGCTGTTTATTGAATCTAGAAGAGCAAGTGAGGAAATTTGTAAGAAATATGATATTTTCCTTGGACCATTATGCAAACCATGCAGTCACAATACTTTGTAGTATACGTATGAAATATTACAAAGTATAAGACTTGAACTAGCTTATTTAGAGACCATATTTTGGCTCTTAATTTGTGGTATTTAAGCTATTTATGGAGTCTAAGTATAAGAAAAGAAAAAATAAGGATATAGATATGAAGAAAATTTTTGTTGGACCCAAAGAAAAAAACATTGCTAATACCGATTTCTTTGACGGGTCTATTACTCTTTTTGGTTCAAATAGAAATGGCAATCACTCCTATAGTAGAGACATTTCTTTTGCATATTGGGATCCTGACAATAATAAAAAGGAAATTGACATTTATAATCAAGAGTTTGCCAAAATAAAGGAAGAAATTATGGTGATGGCTCATAACCCACATTTGGTTTCTAAGTGCTTTCTTCCGTCTAATGTGCATTTGATTTGTAAGAATTCAGATAAGGTGTTAGACATTTTGGATAACAAATTTAAAACAAGAGAGCTCTTATGCAACATAGTACCGATATTAGACTATGAAATCTATAAGGGTTCAAACATCAACTACGAAAAATTAAGTAAAAAGACCACGGAGTTTGTAATTCAGCTCCCGATAGGAAGCGGAGGCGCTAAAACGTATCTTTATAATACAGATACGTATGAACAAATTGATCAGCTTATAGAAGATGACAAGTATTATTCTGTTTCTGCATACATTAGGGATAATATCCCCTATAATATACATTGTGTAGTATTCAAAAATAAGATTGAAGTTATGATGCCTTCAAAGCAGCTTATTGAGGTATCAAACATTCTTGAATATATTGGCTCTGATTATTCCGCTGATATTGATATAAATGTAGCTAGAAAGATTTGTGAATACTCCATAAAAATATGTAAAAAGCTTCAGGAAATTGATTATCTTGGTGTTGTCGGAATTGATTATATTTCTACTAAGGAAGAGATTTATTTTATTGAAATTAATCCCCGATTTCAGGGTTCAACAGCATATTTGGATAGTATATTAAAAAAGAAAGGACTACCATCTTTATTTGAGTATAATTATGCAGCCTTTATAGATAAAGAAATGCCTTCAGTAAAGTTCATTAAGTAACGTGACTGTAGAGGGCGATTATAAAGAAAGTTGGGAGTAAATGAAAAAAACGTGGTTTAATGATTTACTTGGAAAAATGTTCACACTTTTAATACCACTTATTCTGATTAATTCACTAAACGTCCTCACCTATATTATCAATAGTATTTGGGTTGGAAGACTAATTGGTGAAACAGGTGTAGCAACTATTATAAACTGTTATTCTATCACAATTATGCTTACTGCAATCATTGTAGGTATTGCGAGTGCAGTTTCAGTTTTGATTGCACAAAGTTATGGTGTAGGAAACGAAAAGGGTATAAATGAGGTTATCAATTTTGGTTATCTAATTTCAGTAATTGTTGGGATAGTGACGTTTGCAATAGTTATTTTTTTTTCGCCGCTTTTTATGAATATTCTTGGCACTCCTGAGAGTATTTATGCGGACGTAAGGATATATCTGTCATTGTATTCATTTGCTTTTATTTTTAACCTTCTTCTTAATGTTATGAGTGAATCAGTGAGAGCCCTTGGTGATACAAAGACACCACTTTTGTTTGTTGGTATAGAGACAGTGATTAACATTATATTAGTTCCCATTTTTATTCTTGGCGGATTTGGAATTGCTGGTGTTGGATGTGCAAATGTGTTAGCAAAGATTTTTACATGTATAATTGTTAGAATTATTATTTATAAGAAATATCCAGTTCTCAGACTTGACTTGGAAAATTTCAATTTTAGATTTGATGTTTTAAAGAAGATTATTTATGTAAGTGTCCCTATCATGGTAGAACAGCTTATTATTGCCGCAGTTATTTCTCTTGAGACTGGCATTTCTAACAGGGCAGGTGTACTCGGAAGTGCAGCCTATGGTGTTGTAGCTAAGTGGGAGCAGGTTTTTCTTGTACTCAGTCAATCATTACAGGCACTGATTACTATTATGATCGGACAAAATATTACCAAGAAGAGCATGGAGAATGTCTACCGCATTGTCATATGTGGAATTGTATTGGCAGTCCTTCCAATGACAGTCATTGCAATTATTTCGTATGTGAAACCGGAATTTTTCTGTAAACTCTTTATCAATTCAGATGATGTGATTACGGCTTCTATGGAATATCTTTCTATAGTAGGTATTGCTTATATTTTAATGCCAATGCGATTAATTTTTAATGGATTTATCATTGGAACAGCACATACAAGATATTTGCTGTTTTCTAGCACAACAGCAAGTGTCGGAGAGGTAATTGTAATGTATATTCTTAAGAACGGAAGTTCCCTTGAGAGCATGACAATTCTTGGGTTGTCGGTGCTGACATATGTTTTACTGGATATTTTTTTCTGCTTTCTTTTCTTTGTTAGGGGAAGCTGGAAAAAGAATTTTGATGTTTAGATGATTGAGGATATACTGTGAAATAAAGTAGAGGACAGCCGATAAATGGCATATTTTAATAAGCTGTCTTATGGCAGCCATTAAAAATGTATTGTTTTAGAGAGCTAAGAAGCTAACTGGGGTTCAGAAATGATTCCTTCGCTGATAAGTAGTTTTTTATCCTGATTGATAGCCTTTTCCTTCTGCTTTTCTTTCAGGGGTTCAGGCGTATCAATCTTGTATAAATCGGTCGGATTCCATACTTCACCAGTAGACAATATCTGGTAAATGGCAGTGAGGATTATTCGAGCGATAGCAATGAGGGCACGTTTTTTTACCACGACGTTTCATGATGTGCTCATATTTCTGCTTATAGTAAGGCGATTTATCATATTTCATGGCTGCATGGGCAATTTGTACCAATGCAGATTTGAGGTAATACCGGCACGTATTATTCTGATAGACTTCTTCTTACCGGCAGATTCATTGTTGTCGAGAGTCAGTCTCGCCCAATAGTATAAGCGCTTGGAATTAGAAAATGGAGTCATACCGATACCAATTTTTGAGATAACAGTGACTGCACTGTTAGGGTCAACACCCAGAATGGTACACAGCAACCGGACAGCATTTTCATAAGGAGCAACCAAAGAATCAAGCATGGTGTCTATATCATTTATCGTAGATGTGATATAATCTAGGTGTGCGCGGATGAGGTGCATACGATATTTTGGGAATCAGTCATTTGATACCCTTTGATGGATTCAATGATACTGTCAGACTTCTTCTTTAGAGAACGGAGGAGTCTGGAAGCTATTTCTTCGTAGTTGATGGAATTGTCGGATTGTTCGATTAAGTAGTCAATAACAGATGTAGCTGATTTCCCGACGATATTGGAAACAACTGAATTTAATGTTACATTACAGACAGTAAACACATTCTGATATCTGTTTTTTCACTGGAACGACAGGAAGTCAGCTTATAACGGTATCTTGTGAACTCACGCAGGATATGGACTGGTTTACAGGGAGTATAGCTTTCTGGAACCAAACCTAATCGAAATAAATACTCAATCCATTTGGAATCATTCGTATCATATTTATTACCTTTGACTTCTTTTACCCATTTGGGTTGACAATGGTGACGTTGATACCATTCTCCAAAAGGTTGAATACAGGAACCCAGTATTTACTGGTAGATTACATACAGACATCAAGGCATTGGTTTTCAATAAGCCATTTTTTGAATTGCCGGATGGAATTATTTAAATTGGAGAAATGCTTCTTGTGATAAGAAGGTTCTATACTGCAAGTGGTTTTGATAATTGTGGCAACGAGAAAGGATTTGTGAACATCGATGCCACAGCAGGTTTGAAAAACAACTTTCATGGTCAAATTGCTTTCAAATGAGATGAAGACGCCATTGACTATTTCATCACACATTTCACAGAGAAGTTAAAACAATTCTTACTGTACGGTCTGATAGCGCCACTTATGTGTGCTTGAAAGATGAAACTTACACTGATTATTATACTGTCTAAAACTGAAGAAAGTCTTTACGACTACATCCCCGTGCTTTGTAGTGTAGCTTCTTTACAAACTATTTTATCAGTAACGTGGAGGATTTGATGACTTTCATTACTATTTGTGCCGCTGGCTTGGCGGCGGAATGGAGATTAATATGAATCGATTAAATCTCAATAATATAAGTATTGATTATGGATATGGCATTTTGTTCAAGGATGTCAATTTATCTTTAAGTGATGGGGAAAAAATTTGTATTGTTGGGCCTAATGGCTGTGGCAAAACTTCTCTTATGAAGATTATTGCTGGAATGGAAAACCCAGATAGCGGAGAAGTTAGTATTAGAGAACATTCCAAGATAGCAATTTTAGAACAGGCAAAGCCCGACAAGAGAGATGACCGCATTGTTGCAGATGTTTTAAAAGATACTTTTGGATCTCTTTTAAAGATACAAAATGAGATGGAAAAAATTCTTGTTGATTTATCAAATGTATTGGAGGAGAAAAAGTACAATAAGCTCCTTGACAGATATGGTGTCTTACAGGAAGAATTTGAAATTAAGGGTGGTTATGATATCACTACACGAATCGATAAGATCTGTAGTGATTTGAAGATTTCAGATAGAATGAGGTCTCTGTGTTTTAACGATCTAAGTGGTGGTGAGAAGGTGCTTATAAATATAGCTAGTGTTCTTTTACAGAAACCTGATATTTTACTTCTTGATGAGCCTACAAATCATCTGGATATTGAACGAATTGTATGGCTTGAAGAATATCTAAAGACTTTTAAGGGCGTTGCAGTACTGGTATCTCATGACCGCGAGTTTGTTGACAAAGTGTGTAACTATATATTGGATTTAGAGAGTGGAAGTGGTGCTCTTTATCACACTAATTATACGGACTTTCTTGTTGAAAAGAAGTTACGTTATGAGAAGCAACTTGAATTGTACAATAACCAGAAAAGAGAGTTTGACAGACTTGAATATCAAGCAAAACGTTTTGCTGATGCAGGGAAATCTACTAACAGTACCAGTATGATGCGAAAAGCCACAGTTATGATGAGACGCATTGAAAGAGAAAAGGATAAAGTTGACTTTCAAAGGCCAACAGAAACTAAAAAGATTAAAATAAACTTCTCTAACAGCGAAGATGTCGGCAAGAGAATTATTGAATATAAGGATGTAACAATTAACAGTGATACAGGTGCACTTCTTGATAACATTTCATTTAGGATCAACAGAGGCGACCGTATTGCGGTTGTAGGAAAAAATGGTTCGGGAAAATCGACCATCTTAAAGTCGATTGTTAATATGACTGGCGATAGCTGTGACGGCGAGATCTATATTACTCCTAAGATTAAAATTGGTTATATTCCACAGATAATAAATTTTCCTAATGATAATATGACGATATTTGAGTATATTCAGAAGGAGTTTGGCTATAACGAAAATAAGGCTTGTAAACTCATCACAAGATTTAAGTTTCAAAGAGCAGATCTGAATAAAACTCTTGGAATGTTGTCAGGAGGAGAGACGATTAGATTGAAATTTCTAAGTCTTATTGAGACTGAGATTAATACGCTGATATTTGACGAGCCTACAAATCATATCGATATTCTCACAAGAGAATCTTTGGAGCGTGCTATTGATGAGTTTGATGGAACTGTGATTGTTGCATCGCATGATAGATATTTTTTAAATAAGTTTACAGATAAGTTTTTAAAGGTATCTAAGGAAGACACTCATATATATATTGGTCGATATACAGATTATCTTAATGAAAACATATCATGATTTAGGTGTCAAAAGGTACGTCCTTTTTGAACGATAATTGTTCTTTGAAAACTAAATATATTGTTGTAAAATGCTGCATTTTCCACTCATTTCAGGTATAATAGAAACAGCAAGAATGATTGGAGGTTTTCTTATGTTGTTTGTCCCAAACCGCTTGAAAGAACAACAACTATCTCTTTTTGACCCATTAACCACAATGACTGAAAGGGAAAAGAAATTCCTTGACAGGTCATGGGCTAAATATTTTGCGGAATTTATTTTCCCCAAGATTGATGAAATCCCGTATGCCGTCTTATACAGCGATAAGGATTCACGCCCAAACACGCCTGTTAATGTCCAGATTGGTGCGCTGCTGATCAAAGAACTGATGAATCTTTCAGATGATGAACTGCTGGAATCCCTGATGTTTGACATCCGGTTCCAGTATGCCCTCCACACAACATCTTTTGAGGAACAGCCACTCAGCGACAGGACACTCAGCCGTTTCCGCGCAAGGTGCGCAGCATATGAAACAGAACATGGTGTGGACCTCCTTCATGAAACCATCACTTCCCTGTCATCAGAAATGGCGGAACTGATGAGGATTGACAGCAGCCTGAAACGGATGGACAGCCTGATGGTCGCCTCCAATATCAAGCGGATGGGGCGTCTGGAACTACTTTACACCTGTGTGGCAAACCTCGCGAAAGAGATGGCAAAAACTCGTGAAATCCCTGAACATCTGCGGCATTATACAGAAGCAGACGACAGGAACCGAGTCATATACCACAACCACAGTGAGGAAACTTCCGTAAAGATAGACATAGTCCTAAAGGATGCGGCCACACTGAAAAAGCTTTGCGGGTCAGATTATGATGATTCCAGCAGCTACCAGCTTCTTCTGCGTGTGCTGAAAGAGCAGGCCGTACCAAAGGAAGACGGAACCTACCGCCTGCGTACCAAAGAAGACGGCGGTATGGATGCGTCCATTCTGCAGAACCCTGCCGACCCGGATGCGACATACCGCGAAAAAGCCGG
>CAJUAE010000078.1 GCA_910583965.1 uncultured Lachnospiraceae bacterium | reverse complement strand
TTTTAGCATTTTGGCGCATAATTCCCACTACTTTGGTGTGGGTGTGAAAAGTAACGATTATTACTTTTTATATCTGTATTATAATAGATTATTATTATGATTTAATCTTCTTTTAGATATTCTTTGCTGGATACTTTTGCAGTATTGTCATAACACTGAAAGATTTTATTCACAAGACTCGAATTAATTTTGGGAGTGAGTAGACTCACCGCAGGAGTAACAATTAATCCAACAATCATCGCTGCTGCACCCGCATTAATTGGCGAGGCAATAAATTTAAAATACATGTTAGATACTGTGATACCAACACCACAGATAAAGCTTGCCCAGACACCTGCTCTGGTGACACCTTTCCAATAAAGTCCATACAAAAATGGTGCGAGGAATGCGCCTGCAAGTGCACCCCAAGAGATTCCCATAAGCTGTGCAATAAAGGTCGGCGGATTCAATGCCAGCACAACAGACACAACAATAAAAAATACAATTAACACGCGAATGTAAATAAGTTGTTTTTTATCATCCATATCTTTTACAATATTTCCTTTGATAAAATCGAGTGTCAACGTTGAAGCAGATGTTAACACTAATGAGGAGAGTGTTGACATAGAAGCCGAGAGTACTAAGATAATAACAATGCCAATCAAAATATCTGGCAGCGTTGACAGCATTGCTGGAATAATGGCATCATACATCATAGAACCGTCGGCCTTGTATAGTTCTGGTGCATCAAACAGACGTCCAAAACCGCCAAGGAAATAGCAACCACCTGAGACAATCACTGCAAAAAATGTCGATACAATCGTTCCGGTTTTAATTGCTTTCTCACTTTTAATAGCATAGAATTTATGTACCATTTGCGGCAATCCCCATGTTCCAAGAGAAGTGAGAATAATAACCCCTAATAAGTTTAGTGGATCTGTGCCAAAAAAGGAAGCGAATGCTCCTTGCTGCCCGAATGTAACAGGCACATCCGACGGAAGTTCGGACAGTTTTCTAACTGCCTCAATAAAACCGCCTTGTCCAGAGAGCACTGCACCGATAACCGCCACGATACCAAATAACATAATAATTCCTTGAATAAAGTCATTGATAGCTGTTGCCATGTAACCGCCAAGGATAACATACACTCCTGTGAGCACTGCCATTGTGATTACGCACACTGTATAGGGAATGTCAAACGCCATGCCAAATAACCGTGAAAGTCCATTGTAAACAGAGGCAGTATATGGAATCATAAACACAAATGCAATTGCAGAAGCCACAACACGCAATACATTGCTGTCATAGCGTTTTCCAAAGAAGTCAGGCATTGTCGCAACTTCTAAATGATGTGTCATAACTCTTGTGCGCCTGCCCATTGCAACCCATGCAAGTAGTGAACCAATCACTGCATTTCCAAGACCAATCCATGTTGAAGCCAAACCATATTTCCAACCAAATTGTCCAGCATATCCCACAAACACAACTGCGGAAAAGTAAGAAGTACCATAAGCAAATGCTGAGAGCCATGGTCCAACACTACGTCCACCAAGCACAAAATCAGTCATACTGTTTGCACTTTTTCTAGCATATAATCCGACTGCAATCATACACCCAAAAAATAGAATTAATAAAATAATTTTGACTAGCATAATAAATGCTCCTCCCTAAATATATGATAACCGCTCAAAATCTGCTGTAAAAGTATATAGAGATTTTAAGAGACGATTATCTTTTGCAATACTGTATTACTACAAGATGCAAAAGAAATATCACATAAACACTTTAGAACTTCAACGCTTTTATGTGATAAAGTGAAATTATTATAACGCAAAAAAGGGAGATGTGTCAATGGTTTGTGGCGATATAAATCGGAATTTTAAAAAGATTGAGTTACAATTCACACCCACGCCAGTTTTTATCATGTTATAAGTTATTGAGGTGTGAATTATAACAGATTTTGCACACAAAATGCTAAAAGGCAAGCATTTTGGCGCATGATTCCCACTACTTTGGCGCGGGTGTGAAAAGTAACAAGATTGATTGCTTTTCACACCTGCACCATGCAGTAAGTGCATGGTGCGAAGCCAGTGTAAAAATGCCTGCTTTGTGGTATTTTGTGCGCATCAATCGTTGCGATTCACACAAAATGATCGCAAATGGATAGGAACTAATTTTTTGACCGATAGTATAATCTTTATGCCATTCCGTTTACGGTTTTGTATTTATATAGCATTTCTGCATGATTCTGTTCCTCAATCTGAATGTCTGCAAGAAGTTTGCGCATACTGGAATCTTTGAAACAGAACACATCTGTATTGTATTCTGAGGAAGCAAGTTTTTCAGACACAATACAATCTGTTGCAAGAAAGTTATCTGTCTTTTTGTCTTCAGAATTGTTCATTTTATCATATGTGGCCTTTGGATTATAATTTTTGCCGTCGGAATCATTGCAGTTACAAGATGGAACAGAACCGCCAAGTACCTGTTGAAGCGAGTTAAAGTGTTCCTGTTCTTTGTTTTCCAGCGTTTTAAATAAATCTTTTAAAACAGTGTCCTTTGCCTCGCAGGAATAGCGATGATACTTCTCGATACAAGTCTGCTCCTGCTGTTGTAAATCTTTGACTGCTGCTGTCTCTTTTTCTGTTAAGATCATAATTTCCTCCAATCAAAATACAAATTCGTTTTATGGTTCCAGAGTATTTGTGCCAATATAACATGATGTTGGGGTCAAAAGGTATTTTGTCCCCTATGATACCACGGATTGCTCCGCATTTCATGCTCCCGCAATCCTAAAACACCTCAAATTCGCTCATTTTTCTGTGAAAAATGGCTACTTTTCGGTGTTTTTGCGGGTCCCAAGTTCAAAAATCCTCTTGCAAGCAAGCTTGCATCGGATTTCTTGACCTTTTGACCCTGGTATCATAACATAGAGATATGCATATCAGTACAATGGACAGTTAATAATCGAGTAGGGAAATAATCTTCCTTACTCGATTTTTCTGTTTGCTGTATTAGTATCAGGAAAAAATGATTTTTTATTCACTACGTACAGTTTGAATTTTATGCAATTCCGTTTGTTGCAATTACAGAACAGGGTTTATGCAATGTAATTGGAGTACCTTCTGCGGTTGTTATTTTTCCGCCTGCTTCCTCTACAATAAGAGAACCTGCGGCTAAATCCCACGGACAGAGACGCAACTCAAAGAACAATTCGGCCCTGCCTGCTGCCACATTACACAGGTCAAGCGCCGCTGAACCGCTTCTGCGCACGTCAAGTGACCGCTGAAAATAGTCGTATGCCATCTCAAAAGATTTTTTACTTAAATCTTCATAATAGGGTGCAGTACCAAACAATACAACACCGTTCTCAAGTGGTTCTGAGGAGACATGAATGGGTGTACTATTTAGGAATGCGCCCTGTCCTTTAATTGCTGTGAACATTTCATTTAGATAGGGATTGTAGACAACACCCATAAACCGTTCACCGTCCAGCGTAAGTCCGACAGAAATTGCACTTAGATGATAATCTTTTATAAAATTGGTGGTGCCATCAATGGGGTCTACAATAAAAGCGTAGCCCTTTGTAATAGAAGCATGAATATCTTCTTCTTCACCGACAAAAACTGCCTCAGGCAAAATTTCAAGAAGGCGTTTTTCTAGTTCTTGTTGTACTTTTTTGTCGTAGGTAGTGACGAAGTTGGCATGTCCAGCCTTTGCGTCAATACAGCTTTTGCTTCTGTCTGCATGAAGAATAATTTCCCCGCACGAGCGCACAATTTCCATTATTTGATTTAACAGTTTCTTTTGTTTTTCCTTTTCCATCTTTAAGCTCCTTTTTTAATTCGTTATAGATATTTTTATAAAGCTGTTCCTTTTTTAGGGGGATACAGTTTTGTCATATCTGCTTTTTCTAGTGTGAGAAGTTGTATTTTTTTGTCGATGCCACCTGCATAGCTTGTCAGACTTCCATCTGTGCCAACAACTCTGTGACATGGTAATGATAGAGATTGGGTTGTGACTGACGGCGCCGCAAACTGCATGTGCTGACATTTTCTCAATTCCATGTTGTCATGCAAGTTCCGCAGCGATCGACCCATAAGTCATTGTTTGACCCTAGGGAATCTTTAACATTATTTTCCATACTTCTCTGCAAAATGAGGAGAACTGCTGTGTATGATTCCCTGTCGCTTGCAAGTAGAATTGTTCCCAATATAGAATTATAATTGTGTGTGTATTACAATGTTAAATCCCCTTCCTTTTGATAAAAAATAATCTTGATTAGTTTATCATATTTTTTGATAATTTACTAGAAATACCTTTGATAAGGAAACAATAATTTATGATACACAAATGTTTATAAGAGAATTTTTTTATTAATGATTTTCAAGATAGTATGTGCTATACTATAGGATAAGGGATTGCCAACTGTACATGGGCACCCCATGAAATTTGATAGAGAAGGGTATGGTTAAACACATGGAACAGTTTCGGTTTATATGGCAATATATGAAACGACATAAAGGGCAGTATATTGGTGGAATTATTACCTTATTTATATTGGATTTTGCAAACCTTTATATTCCAAAAGTAACAGGTATTATCACGGATGGACTTGCTGCACACACAATGGATATGAATGGGGTACTGCGCAATATTGGCATTATTCTTGGCATTGGTTTGACGCTTGCAGTGGGACGTTTTTTATGGCGCTATTTTCTCTTTGGTGCATCGCGCTCAATAGAACACGAGATTCGAGATGACATGTTTGCGCATTTGGAGACACTTGATGTAGAATACTACAATGAACATAAGACAGGCGATTTAATGACGCGTTTTACAAGTGATTTGAATGCGATACGCATGGCACTTGGGCCAGCAGTTATCGCTGCGTTTGATGCGATAGTAATGACTGTAATGGTGATTGGACAAATGATGATCTATGTCAATGTAAAGCTTACGCTAGTTGCGATTATACCAATGATATTAATCGCGTTCGGCGAACTATATTATGGGAAAATAATGCAGAAGCGTTTTCGAGAGCGACAGGAAGCAGTATCTGCGTTGACGGATTTTGTGCAGGAGAGTTTTTCGGGAGTGCGTGTAGTCAAGGCATTTGTGCGTGAGCGCGCTCAGATTCAGGAATTTGCCAAGACCAATGCCAATGCCAAAAAGAAAAATCTTGCCATTGCCAAAATGGAGGCGATTGTCATTCCATTGCTGGATGTGGTTATTGGTATTAGCAGTTTGCTTACGCTTTTATATGGCGGTTATCTTACACTTGCAGGAGAGATTACAATTGGGCGGTTTGTCGCCTTTAATCAATATATTATGATGCTGGTATGGCCAATGCTTGCATGTGGAGAGGCAATTAACATGTTTTCACAGGGCGGTGCGAGCATTAAGCGGCTACAGGAAGTATTTGAGGAAAGGTCAGAAATTACAGACGGGGAACATGTGGTGAATATTAGTGGACTGAGAGGCGATATTCGCTTGAATCATTTGACTTTTATTCATAGAGGGCACAGCGAGCCAACGTTGAAAGACATTAACTTGAATATTAAGGCGGGGACAACGCTTGCTGTCATTGGGCGTACTGGAAATGGAAAGTCCACATTGGTCAATCTGTTGTTGCATCTCTACAACACCAAACGCGGCATGATTTATTTGGATGGAAGGGACATTAACGATATTCCGCTCAAGACACTACGGGAAAATATTGCCTATGTGCCACAAGATAATTTTCTATTTTCGGATACTTTAAAATCAAATATTGCCTTTGGAACAGATGACGAGGAGATAGAGGAAATTGTCAAGGCGACAAAAACAGCGTGCATTCACGAAAATATTATTGCGTTTCCAGATGGATATGACACAGTTGTCGGTGAGCGCGGCGTTACGCTTTCGGGCGGTCAGAAACAGCGCAGTTCGATTGCGCGCGCGTTGAAAAAGGATGCGCCGATTTTGATTCTTGATGATGCACTCTCCGCGGTAGACACAGATACAGAGGAGAAGATTTTAAAAAATTTAAAGGAGAATCGACGCGGAAAAACGACAATATTGATTGCACATCGTATTTCTACAATACAGAATGCAGATGTAATTGTGGTGTTGGAAGACGGAGAGGCAAAGGAGTGCGGAAATCACAAGGAATTGATGGAACTTGGGGGCATTTATAAAGAAATGTTTGAAAAACAGCAGCTTGAGGCAGCGAAAAGTTTGGCAATTTCATAACAAAACACCTATATTTGGCGTTTTTTGGTGTGAGACTTAGTACTTCTCCACAAAAGACTGTTGTGTTGGACGATAGAGAAGCAAGTAGAAGGAGATAGAAATGAAACGGTTATTGACGTATTTAAAACCACACAAATGGTTGATGTTGCTTTCCTCAGTGTTGGTAATTGCGCTGATTGGTGTGGAGTTATATAAACCCATTATTATTGGAAATGCCATTGATAATTGTATTGGCAGTTCTAGTCAGATGGAGCCTGCATTTGTGATGGAAGAAGCATTTAGAGGAATACTGCGCGCCGGGGCATTATACGCGCTTATGCTTTTGTTGGGTTTTGTATTTAATTCCTCAAATACATGGATTTTGCAAAATGTAGGGCAGTCGATTATCTACAAGATGCGCGAGGAAGTGTTTGCGCATATCCATAGCTTGTCCGTTAATTTTTTTAATACACAGCCTGTGGGAAAGCTTGTGACGCGGGTGTCAAATGACACAGAGGCGGTCAATGAATTGTTTTCGCAAATTCTTGCAAAGTTATTTAAAAACACTGTAAAAATCCTTGGTTTTGCGGTTGTAATGCTCTCAATTGACTTGCGCATGGCATTGTACTCGTTTATCTTGATTCCGTTTGTGACAGGATTGACAATATTTTTTCGTTATATGTCAAGAAAAGCCTATCGCATTACAAGAACATGTATTACAGAATTAAATACATTTTTGTCCGAGCACATTTCTGGTATGAAACTAATACAGATTTTTGCGCGAGAACAGGAGAAGTTTGAAGAATTTTCATGGAAAAGTAAACAACTTTTTCGAGCAAATTGGCGAGAAGTTTTAACTTTTGCTATTTTTCGCCCATCAATTTACATGCTGTCTGTCTTTGCAATGGTAATTGTCATTGGGCAAGGAAGTGCTTCTGTATTGGCAGGGACAGTATCACTGGGAACTTTGTTCGTGTTTATCAATTATATTAGTTCTTTTTTTGAGCCAATTCAAGAGTTGGCAGAGCAGTTTGGAACATTGCAGTCGTCTCTGGCATCTGCAGAGAAGATTTTTTCTATTTTAGATGAAAAGCCAGAAATTGTTAACCCTGAACATCCGCGGACAGTTGCTATGAATGGCCGCATTGAATTTCGGCATGTCTGGTTTGCCTATGAAAAAGAAGATTATATTCTAAAAGATGTAAGTTTTTGTATTGAACCAGGAGAAAAGATTGCTTTTGTGGGCGCTACAGGCGCTGGAAAATCTTCCATTTTGAATCTGATTGGGCGCTATTATGATATTCAGCGGGGAGAAATTCTAATAGATGGCGTGAATATCAAAGAGATTGATAAAAATGTTTTGCGTCATGCGATTGGTCAGGTGCAGCAGGATGTATTTCTCTTTACAGGAGATATTAAAGGAAATATTTCACTGAACAATGAAGATATTTCGCAGGAGGAAATTGAACGCGCTGCAAGGATTGTAAATGCGGATTCTTTTATCAATAAAATGCCAAATGGTTTTGATGAGCCAGTGACAGAACGCGGCAGTACACTTTCCGCAGGACAGCGGCAATTACTTTCCTTTGCGCGCACACTTGCATATCAGCCGACAATTCTTGTGTTAGATGAGGCGACAGCCAACATTGATACCGAGACAGAGAGCCTTATCACACAAGCATTAGAGAAACTGATGGAGGGGAGAACAACAATTATGGTGGCACATCGTCTATCCACAATACAACATGCCGACAAGATTATTGTGATGCACAAAGGTGAAATTCGAGAAAGCGGCACACATCAAGAACTGCTACAGCGAAAAGGAATGTACCGGAAATTGTATGACTTACAGTTGGTGGAAAGTTAAAAGATTCATAAGTGAAGAAAAGGAGGATTTATATGGCAAATTATAATTTTAAGGTGGACTTAAAAGGAATTATTCGATTGTTAAGTGATAACTTATATTCTAGTGACAAGGTGTTTTTGCGGGAGCTGTTACAAAATGCCACAGATGCCATTGCAGCGCGCAAAAGAGTGGATTCAGCTTGTCCAGAGGCAAAGATTACAGTGACTTATCACAGAAAAGGCAATGGCGCAGAGCTTATTTTTGCCGATAATGGAATTGGGTTGACAAAAGAGGAGATTCATGCGTTTCTCTCTGTGATTGGACAATCTTCCAAGCGAGATGACACAGTGCGCAATAGCTATATTGGGCAGTTTGGCATTGGGTTATTGTCCTGTTTTTTGGTGGCAAATGAGATTAAAGTAATTACTTGTTCTGCTACAGAAGGAAAGTCGTATCAGTGGGTTGGAAAAAGTGATGGTTCTTATGTGATCACAGAACCGAAAAAACAGATTGAGGCAGGAACACAAGTTTATCTAAAATTTACAGGGGCAAAGTACCAATTCTTTACGGAACAGGAAATCATTGATGACTTGTCAGAATATGGATTTTTGCTAAAAATCCCAGTGTATTTTGACGGCGAAAATTACAAGCAAACTGTCAATCAAAACTTTATTCCATGGCGTCAGCCTTTGAGTATGGCAGATGATATTATGGGATTTGGAGAGCGCGTATTTGAGGAGACGTTTTTTGATGTAATACCATTAATTGGCGATAACATCAAAGGTTATGCCTATATTTCTACCAGACAGACCAGCGCAAACACTCCCATTCGACATAAAATTTTTCTAAAAAATATGTATGTGACGGATGATGGCAAAGAACTCATACCAAGATGGGCATTTTTTACCCGTTGTATTGTCAATTTCGATGATCTGACACCAAATGCTTCTCGAGAGGGATTTACAAAAGACCATAAACTATTGAAGGCAAAGGGCCAGATTGAAAAGTGTATCTTTGACTATTTTGTGTCGTTGTCTCAGTATGATGTGCGAAAATTAAAGCAGCTTGCGCAGATTCACAATGTTGCAATCAAATCGCTTGTGATAGAGAATGAGCAGATTTTTAAATTATTTTTCCCGTTTTTAACATTCCCGACAAATCAGGGAATTTTGACAGGTTTTCAGATTGTGAATGCGTCGAAAAAAGTTCCAGTGAGCTACTGTTTGCAAGTGGATGATTTTCGGCGGCTTAGTCCCTTGTTAGAAGGGACAGGAAGCCTTCTGGTCAACGGTGGTTATCTCTATGATGCAGGCATTTTGCAAAAGCTGCCAAAATATTATAAAAATGTAAAGATTGCGGTGTTTGATAATTCTTCTTATGACAATCTGTTGATGGATGCGTCAGCGGAACAAATGGAAGTGTTGCAATGTTTTCTTAAGTATGCCTGTCAGGGATTGGAAAACTTTCACTGTGGTGTCTCATTGAAAAAATTTTCCCCTGTCAGTTTACAGGCGTTGTATGTGCAAGGCGAGGACGCACTATTTCAGGAGACAATGGACGATAACAGCTTTTCAGGGTTTTTTGAGGGATTTGACTTTGGAGATTCGGAGGATGAGAAAAGCAAAAACATGTTGTATCTAAACAGTGAGAACAGCTTTGTGCAAAGCTTAGGACAAGTTTTTGATGCGGGGCTTGCGCAAAATATCATTCAGGTAATTTACATACAGGCGTTGCTTGCGGGTCACTATACATTGAGTGGTGCAGAAATGGAACTAATGAACAAAAGTTTACAAAAATTAATGGAGTATGCTCTTTACGGAGGTGAACAGGAGGGATTGCAGTATGATGCTTAGTGGTTTTGGCGTTGGGGTAGAGCAACTAAAGAACGATAATCTTGCCAGACTGGTGAGAAGTGTACAAAATATGACACGTGGCAGTTATCAAATGTATAACCAGAATTATGAGTCGCTGTCCTCAATGCTTAAGAAAATTTTACAGCTTTCCAAACAAGAGAAGGAATGGTATTTATATTTTGAAACCATAGATGATTTATTGAATCTAAATAGTCGTGTTCATAATTATGCAGAGATTGTAAAATATGCAGAGATATATTATAAAGATTATGATGCACATATGGAAGCGGAACTTCCCAATTATCCCAATACGCTTTTGGGGGCTTTAAATACTTGGATTTATGAGAAAATCTTTGAAGCATATTATGAGTATTATCAGATTGATGATGCAAAAATGGAAATTTTTCTAAAGCGATATGAACAGGTAGCACTTCAGTTTGGCAAGGAGTACACCTACTATTCTGGTTTGATAAAATTGGGCATGTTGTATCGGGATATGGAGCGAACACAGGAGGCTGCGCGTAAATTTTTAGTTTATGCAGATGATATGGCACGAACATATTGTTACGTCTGTGGTCATTTTCCGTATTTGGGACAGCTTCTTTTAACAAGGCAAGACCAAAAAGCAGAGGAACTGATGTTAAAGATGCTTCACAAAAATATTCCACAAAAATATCAGTGGTGTTACAGACAGTGTGAAATGGTACAGTTGGATGCGATGTATGTGTGCATGTTGTGTATGTCTGTGCGCAGTGGCAGAATAGATGCATTTCACTACTTTTATAAGAAATATTGGAGCAAGCTAGAGCGCAAAAATCAATGCGCTCCAGATAATGGCTCTTTTCAGAGATTAATGGGCGTTTATGGTGGATATTTTGACAGGATAGAGGAAGATTTGCAACAAGCATTGGACAATATTAAAGACGAAAACAAACATACGACAATCGGAAATATGTATGAATTTTTACAGTGGTGGTGTTACTTTTGTTTGGTGGATAAAGGCGGTATCCATAAAATTTCTATTGCGTTGCCAGAATTAGAGTTAGATGAGAACGGACAAGTGTCAACGCTAGAATTTAGTGATTATTTGCAGAAAAAAGCAGATATTTATGGAAGAAAATTTGCACAGGTAAGAGCGAAGTTTGATTATGACCACGTGAAGGCAGATTACCAGGAGGTGTTTTTGGAGGGAAAATAAATGCAAAGGATAAGAGGAACAAAAACATTTATTTTTTTAACAGTAGCAATGTTTTTTCTAATGTCATGCGGAAACAAACAGGCAGAACTTACCGATAATATGCAGATAGTTGAAATGCCAACAGAATTGTCAGAGGAGCAAGTTACAAGTACGGAGGAGATACTTCCAGAGAAAGAGCGCCCAAAAGTAAAAGGAAATACAGATATTGAGCGTGTTGAACAAAATTACGCTGCGCTTGGAAATGTTGTGGATGTGTTAAGCCCTATGGTTTATCCTTCTCATTATGGACCGGGAGTGTTTGGCTTTGACGTGCCAGATGCACATCCACATGACACCGTATATCAGGCATTGTTATTATCGCAGGAAACACTAAAACAGGATACAAAAGAAGACCAAAACACTGTTATTGTACGTCCATGGTTGCAGTCCTTTACAGCGACGTGGGTGAATGGTCATATATCTTATGGAGAAAAAGAGATACAAGAGCAGATACAGGCGGTGTATGATGCCGGATATGAGGAGTGGATTTTGTGGAATGCAACATGCCGCTATCCACTAAAAAGTACGGAAACTGAGGAAATAGATCCATAAAGAAAGTGCGTGGAGAAGATAATTTTTGCACATAGTTTGTATACAGATATTATTATGTATCTCTTTGTGTATAGAAAGTATACCACTAAGGCGACACAACGAGAGTAGGGAAAGAGAAATCTTCCCTATTTTATTGTTTTCAATGACCTAAGTTGTGCTAAAATTAAATATGGCGTGAATGGGAACAAGTTTTGTGTTACAATTCACACCCACGCCAGTTTTTATCATGTTATAAGTTATTGAGGTGTGAATTATAACAGATTTTGCACACAAAATGCTAAAAGGCAAGCATTTTGGCGCATGATTCCCACTACTTTGGCGCGGGTGTGAAAAGTAACAGTTTTGTAAACAAAGTGATATTTCCTGTTTTTTCATTCTTGATATCCATGTGATAGTTGATGTAAAATAAGAAAAAAGAATAGTGTTTACTAAAGGGTTAACAATAACTTAAATTTTGAACAAAAAAGATATACAATAGACGCTCAAAGTCTTTTTGCCCCTGATATTGCGAGAAGGATTTTTATAGATGCGAGTAATTTAAAAGGTACACATTGATTAAATTTGTGTGTATATAACAAAAATGCGGCAAAGTAGGTGCAAGGGAGATTCCAAGAGGCTATATAATTATGAGGAGAAAATCAATGCATAATAGGATAAGAAAATCGATTGCAGGAATTTTGTGCATGGTAACGTGCATTACTGCAAGTGTAGATACATATGCTGCTGAAAATATACATAATTTCTCATCTGTGAGATTACAGACGGAAGAAGCATTACAATACAATACAGAATCAATGAGTGACATTGCATCAGAAGTGAAAGAAACCAGAACTGTTAGCGAATTGGAATCAGAAGAATCAATAATAAGTACAATGACTTCCGCTGTAGCGGAATCAGACAACACAACAAAACAGGAGTTAGAGACAGAATCAAAAACAGATGCAGAAACAAGTGCAGAGTCAGAAGCAGCATCAAATACAGAGACAGATAACCAAATTGAAACCAGCACAGAAACCGAGACGAATACAACTGTAGAGACAAGTGATGAGACAAGTACAGAATCAGAGATAGAGTCAACTACAGAGCTAGAAGCGGAAACAAATACAGAACTGGACACAGAGACAACTACAGAAACACAATCTGAGTCAAGCTCGATAATAGAGACGGAAACGCAAAGTGATTCCAGTACACCTATAGAAACGGAGACGCAAAGTGATTCCAGTACACCTATAGAAACGGAGACAGAAACGCAAACAGAATTACAAACAGAAACGGAGACAGAGACGGAAACAGAGAGTAAAACAGAAAACGAGACAGAAACAGAACTAGAAACCGAAACGCTGACAGAACCAGAAAGTAAATCGCATCTTACCAAAGACCAGATAAAAGAAATTGAGGAGCGATTAAAGGATGAACTAAATCAGAAAATGGAGTCTGATGGATTTGTATTTTCTGGATATATGGACAGTGGAATGGAAGCGCAGCCGCTTGAACAGGTCCAGGAGGCTTCTTTATTTTCCATACGAGATAGTCTGCCAGACAGATATTCTGCTGTGGAGGACAATCAAGACACAGCGATTAAAGACCAAGGAGACTGGGGGGCTTGTTGGTCCTTTGCCGCGATTGCACCCGCAGAAAGCATTTATAAAAAACAGACAGGAAAAGAGGTAAACCTTTCGGAGCCGCATCTGATTAACTTTTTTTATAATGAAAATATAGAAGGACCAGACGGCGGATTGGAAGGGGACAAAGTGATTCCTCTGATGGCGGAAAAGGTAAACAATGGTGGCAACAGTATGTTTACAACATTTGCACTGGCGCGATGGACTGGCGTGGCAGATGAGCGAACCCATGCAAGTATGGTATATCCAAGTGCAGACCAGACGAAACTAACAAAAGAGATAAATGTGCCACAAGAGTATGCATACACGGATTTCGTACATTTAAGAAACGCTTATTGGATCAATAAAAATAATACAGATTCTATTAAAGAAATGATACTAAAGCATGGCGCAGTCGCGGCGTCCTATAAACATAGTGAGTCTCGCAGTAGTAATTATGTTGAAGGTTATACTGGTCCTACTGTTTATTATAATGACTATAACGAAGGTGGAAATCATGCAATTGCAATTGTAGGCTGGGACGATAATTTTGATAAAAATAATTTTAAGTATACTGCAATTAATCAGGATCCCGTATTTTTGGAGGCAGAAATTTGTTTTATTCCCAAAAATAATGGTGCATGGCTAATTAAAAATAGTTGGGGAGAAGGCTATGGCGATGATGGATATTTTTGGATGTCATATGAGGAGGCATCTTTAGCCAACACAATATTTGCCTTTGAATATGAGGAAGCAGATAATTATGACCATATCTATCAGCATGATGGCTCTGTAGGAGTAAGATATGAGAGCGATGACTCTATTACGGCAGCAGCAGTGTATCAAAGCACGGGGAACCAAGTGATTGAAGCGGTTGGGATTGGCATTAAATCTATAGAGACAGACTATGAGGTGGAAATATATACAGATTTGACAGATGTATCTGACCCGCAGTCCGGCAAACTTTCCGCACGTGAGACAGGTACGACAGCATTTGAGGGATATCATACCATTGCACTTGAAAAATATGCTACTGTGGTAGATGGAGAGACCTTTAGTGTTGTTGTAACCTTATCAAATGGGCAAATTAATGGAGAACAAGGAGCAGCCATCTTTATTGATCAGTCTTATACCAATGCGAAGGCAGTTGAGTTTGTTGCAAAGTCCAATCCAGGAGAGACCTTTTATCAAAATGCAAATGGTTGGCAGGATGCAGCCTCAAAAGGCACTTACCGAATAAAAGCATACACCAGTGACGGTGAGTTTGATGTGCCAGAGGAAAATAGACAATTGACTTCTGAGATGGTGCGAGAGATTGCACCACAGGAATATAATGGTACGCAAAATGAACCAGAGATAGACATTCATTATATGGGGGAACCGCTTACAAAAGATGTTGATTATACAGTTGCATATAGCAACAATACTTTCGTGGGAGACAAAGAGACACAGAATGCACCTAAGGCAGTCATTACAGGAATTGGAAAGTATACAGGAGTTGTGGAGCAGACATTTACCATTTATCCCAAAACGATTACAGAAGAAATGATAGAATCCACCACTTTGCAATACAATGGTGCGATTCAGGATAATTTAATGATTCAGAATGGCTCCGCGCAACTTATAAAAGATGTAGACTACACAATTGTTTATAACAAACAGCCTTGCAATGCAAGAAACTATACAGTGGATATTACAGGAATCAATAATTATACTGGACAAATTCGGGTAACTGTTACCATTGTCAAAACTGTTTTGTCAGAGGATATGGTAAGCATTGCTAGTACAGCGGAGGACAGCAGTGTTTTGCCTGACGGGACACTTGCCTGCACTTTTACAGGAAGTGCAATAAAACCTACGGTCAAGGTAACAGCATATGGGGCAGAGGTTCCAACAAAAAGTTATTCTGTAACATACAAACAGAATACAAATGTTGGAACTGCCACAATCACTGTGACAGGAAAAGGAAACTGTCAGGGAAAAGTGACAAAGACTTTTCAAATAGTACCCAAAAATATTACGTCTGATTTTGCAGTGACCGTTGCAAAAGCGACCTTTGCAGACAAAGCGTTGACACCAGCAGTCTCAGTAAAATGGAATAAAAAGACGTTAAAGAAAAATAAGGATTACACTGTAATATATGAAAATAATGTAACGGCAGCAGGGATAGAAGACACAAATGCGCCCAAAGTGATTGTAAGCGGCATTGGAAATTATGCAGGACAATTGATACAACCTTTTTCGATTGTGCCAAAGCAGATTGCAGCGAGTAGCATTAGCGTACAGCTTGCCTATGATGGACCAAACAGCAGAATACGTGTGCTTGCTGGAAAAACGGAGCTAGACCAGACACAATATAAAGCGGTTTTATATCAGGCAGGCACAACAACTGAGATTACACTTAATGCGATTCTGTTAGGAGAAAAGTATGATGCAGAAATCACACTTTTGGAAAATTATCAGGTAAAAAACAAACCAAGTGCCCTCAAGAAAAATATTGTAAGCAAAAGAGATATTAACAGTTTGCGGATTCAGTTTTCAGAAGAAAACAGTACATTGACTTACAATGGTAAGGCGCAAAAACCAAAACCTACAATTACGGACATAGATGGCAAGACAATTACTACGTCTAACTACACAATTGTTTATGCCAACAATGTTAATGCAGGAGAAGCGAAAGCGATAATCACTGGAAAAGGAAGCTATGCGGGTTCGCGCAGTCTGAATTTTACAATTCAAAAGAAAAAGTTAGATCGCACTGCAATACAGCCAATCAAAGATCAAACATATGCACAAAAAGAACTGCGACCGACAGTCAAAGTGCTTGATGGCAAAAAGGTATTAAAGGCAGGAGCGGGCAGAGATTATACCTATGAATATGGAAATAACATAAATGTGTCCTATGAAAGTGATGGCAGCGTGGCAGCAAAAGCTTTTGTGAAGATACAAGTATCTGACAACTATGAGATAGATGAAGATGCAACCATTCGCTATTTTAAAATAAAACCTGCAACATTGTCCTCTGTTACCGTTTCTAGTGCATATTATACCAAACAGGCAGTGCTGCCAGAAAAGATTACCATAAAAGCTGGAAAATTATTCGTATCCGCAGATGACTGCAACATTATTGCAGAAAATAATACGCAAGTGTCGTCAAGAGCTATGCTCACAGTGACAGCAAAACCAAATGGTAACTATACAGGAACCAAAACCAAACGATACAGTGTTGTAAAACGGGAACTCAAAAAGCTTACACTTCCCACCATTCCAGACCAACCATATCTCAAAAAGCCTATTACAGTGGATGAATATCGAATTTTGGATTTGGAAGGACAGGAAATTGCAACAGATCAGTATACGTTTACAATCAAAAATAACAATAAACCTGGAAAAGCAGTTGTGACCTACAAGGCAAAATCAGACGGCATCTACAAAGGAAGCGCGACAGTAAAATTCAACATTACAAAGGCAACCATGCAGCAGGCAGTTGATTTTGAAGCAGCGCAGACAATCGAGAAACAATATACTGGAGAGGCGATCACGCTCACGGACGCAGAATTAAGACAGTTTGCTCCAATCAAAGACACAGAGGAATGGTATGCACTTCCCTACACAGTGGATTACAGCAGAAATATCAACGCAGGGAAGGCAATCGTAACACTCACAGGAAATGATTATCTGCATGATAGCATACGCCTAACGTTTACCATTACCCCTAAATCTGCGGCGTCTTTTGCGATTACAACAGGAGCAAAGCAGTTAAGTTATAATAACGGAACACCAGTACGACTCGAAATTAAGGAAATTCGAGATAAGGATAATGGCACAGTACTGCGTGCGGGCAGAGA
>CAJUAE010000077.1 GCA_910583965.1 uncultured Lachnospiraceae bacterium | reverse complement strand
AATGGAGTCTTGGATGTCGCATAGAATAAGGCTTTGAGATTCCGAGAGCATATAGTAAGAAATATTGAGGAAACAAGAGCAGAGGCAGTAAAGAGACTGGAATTTTTGAAGGTGCATAAGAATGTGCTGAATGAGTTTAAGGGAGAAGAAAAGCTGAATAAGTCGGAACATATGGGAATTTTGTATTGGCTAGATGACGAGGAACAGGCAATGGTAAATGAGTTCGAGAAGAAGCATGAGGCGGTTGTTTATCATGTTATTCATCAGTTTACGAACATTGGCGATTTATATAACCTTCTGTATGTGAAACAGGATAATTCCGAGTGGGAGTTAGATCGTGAGGACTTGGAAGAAGGGCAGGCATTGGCATATGTGATTAATAAGAAAATGCCGGATTGTTCGGAGTTTGGACGCATCGGTGTGAAGTCGTCCATTGGCGGCGTTATTAGAATATGGTAAAAGTTCAAATTGATTATACTGAATTTTGTGACAACTGAATAAATGATACAACAGATACATTGAAATCTCATTAAGTGAGTTAGCCAGCTTCCTAAGAAAAGAAGGACAGTAGAAAAAACTGCTGTCTTTTTTAATTTGGGTATTGACAAATAATTACTAAATAATTATAATACAATTATGGAATATATAAGTTTTGAATGGGACGAAAATAAAAACAAAATCAATAAAGCTAAGCATGGAATTGATTTTGAAGAAGCGGCAACAGTATTTTATGATGATGATGCAATCATGTTTGATGACCCAGAACACTCTATGGAGGAAGAGCGGTTCCTAATACTTGGAATTACCAAACATGAAAACCTGTGCATTGTGAGTCATTGCTACCGTGGCGATGATAACATCATCAGAATCATTTCAGCAAGGAAAGCAACCAAAAGTGAAACAAAAACATATAACAGATATGCAAGAGGTGAAATCAATGAGAGAGGAATATGATATTGAGAATTTGAATCCTAGGAAAAACCCATATGTAAAAAGGCTGAAAAAGCAGATAACGATAAATATTGATAACGATACAGTGGATTTTTTCAAAGCGCAGAGCGAGGAATCGGGCATACCATACCAGACGCTTATCAATCTGTATTTGTCGGATTGTGCAAAGAATAAGAAGAAGTTGCAGATGTCTTGGAAGTAAGTGCGAACAATTATAACAGATAATATAAATGTTCATTTTTGATTATAAAGGTGGCAAAATAGTATTTGTAAAATTCTAAATCATATTGAGGAAATCTGTTGCAGCAGATTTCTTTTTTTGTGCTATATTATTCCATTTTTTTACACCATATGTTATAATGTTCCAAAAACGGAGGATATGAGTATGAGAAAAATAAAAATTATAGTAATTATGTGCTGTATCATTTTGGGAACATGTGTAGGGTGTGGTGTATCACAAAAGGATTATGATAAGCTCCAAACAGAAAAAAATGAACTGGAGGAAGAATTGGAAGCTTCACGTCAACAATTGGAAACGTTGAAACAGGATTATGAAAAAACGAAAAAAGAATTGCTAGATGAAAAAACACAAAAATTAGATGAAGATAGAAAACATTCATTTGCTAGGGCATGGGCAGCAACATATTTTGGAGAGGATTGTTTAGTGCTTATAGATGGGGAAAAATATTTGCAACTTGTTTCCCAGGAACCTTATTCGGCTACTTCGGAGGGTGTACAGGCAGTATATAAACAATGTTTAAATTCAATGAGCGGACTTGGTGTATACGTTGATCAAATCAAATATAATAAAATAGGATTAAAGTTTCAACAGACTAATGGAGAAGAATTGATTGAATTTGTATTGAAAAGAGAAAATGGAACATATGTACTTGATAGCATATCAGGCAATTTAGTGCAAGTACCAATTTTACTAGCTGTGCTGGAGAAGTATTGAGGCTATAGAAAATTAGAGCTACTTGTTTTGCAAGTGGCTCTTTTAAATCTTGTAAATAATGACAAAGAAGAATTATTACGATAAAATGAAGTACCGAAAGCACAAACATAGGTTTATGCTTTTGGGATATACAGTTTGTTTGTATTATTAAATTTTTCTTTGGTGATTAACAGGCTGTTTCGAAGAAAATGTTTTAAACATTCTTTTTCGTCTGCTTCATAGGGTAATGCTTTATAAATGTTTCGCTGAAGACATCCAGGATTCTGTGTTATGTAAGAAATAGCCTGTGTGGCGACTTTGCGAAAAGTAGTCAAATAAAGAAGTTCCTCAGAACCATTATCAGGATAATAGGCATTAGCTTCAATGCATCGCTTGATTGCTTTTTCTGCCTTGTCCCATTTTCCAAGCCGCATATAGAGTTCAGGAAGCAAATCTCTACAAACCAATTCTTGTGGGGCATTAAAATTAGCATTAATATATGGGGTCATAAATTCAGATAATTTATTTAAGTCGTTTTCACATAAGCGTATTTGTTTGTTAATGTCAGGTTCATTATAAATGATCTGCTGATGCTTATAAAATAAAGGGGTATGTTTTGATGGCAAAATAAAATCATTCTTATGACTGATTACTGCATTACTTGGTAAATCATTTTTATAGTAGTACATATAGGCACATGCACAACTTGGGCACAAGGGAAGTTTCGGGGCATCATTAACAGGGAATATTTTTCCTTCAAATTGTGCGCACATGGGACATACATTTTCGTCACCAGATGTTGACAATTGAACATATTCTTCTGATTCAATGTCGAGACCAGTTTGTGTTTTGAACTGTTTACTTGGTAGAGGCGTGAACTGTCCAAATTGTATTGTTATACAAAGATTGTTTTTTCGCTCCTGATATAGGGCATCTAAAAAAGAAATGTTTACACTATCTAGTCCATCCATGATGCGTATGGAGTTATACAAAGTGTCAAGAGCCTTTGCTTTTCCATCAGTTGTAGTAAGTGAATCAATTTCCTTGTCAAAGTTTCGTTGTATGGCTTGATTGATAATGTTTTCCTTATCAGCTAATATATTAGAAAGGGATTCTGATAATGAACCGAGAGTTTTAAAACCCGCTGCCTGCATTTCTTCATCTGTATATTTTGACAGATGTTCTAATGTCTGGCAGGTGATATCATATTGTTTCAAAACAGTTTGGACATCGCAGGAATCGTTCACAAGATTTATGCTTTCTGTTAAAATCTGTATTTGTCGTTTAATGGTTTCACAAGTATGGTGTGGAATAGTCTGCTTTTTATGGAAGAAATCAAAAATACTCATGGTATACCTCCTAGTGTTTTAATTATAAGTATATCATTAAGTGCCAATAAAATAAAGCCGTAAGTAAAACTATTGACAAAAATATATTGATTTTGTATGGGCATTGAAAGGAAATGATAGAGTGTTACTTAAAGAGAAAAGGACAGTAGAAAAAATCTGCTGTTTTTTTTAATTTTGGGTATTGACTTTTTGACATTCATAAACTATACTATACTTAGTGACATTCAAAAAGTGAGGTGAAAAGAATATGTCACAAATGGGCAGACCAAAGTCTGACAATCCTAAATCTGAACAGGTAACTGTAAGGCTTGATAGGGAACACTCAGAAATACTGAAAGAGTATTGTGAGAAAGAGAAAGTCGAAAAAGCAGAAGCTATCAGACGAGGAATAAGAAAATTAAAAGAGTAGCCGTTTCCAGTTTGACGACCCGATACGACTACTCAAGGCACCAATCCCACAAGAGATTGACAAGTATTATTATATCAGCCTCTTATGGGAAAATCAACATATTTTTCATAGGAGGTATCATTATGTCTAAAATCGGACAGGTTCTTACATCTATTGAGGTATCGCAGATGGTTGGTAAAGACCATTCTAAATTATTGAGAGATATTCGGAATTATGTGTCCCAATTAGGAGAAGCCAAAATTGGACTCTCCGATTTCTTCACAGAATCAACCTATATCACAGAACAGAATAAGACAATGCCTTGCTACCTTGTCACCAAGAAAGGCTGTGAGTTTATCGCCCACAAACTGACAGGGCAAAAAGGCACAGAGTTCACCGCGCGGTACATCAACCGTTTTCATGAGATGGAGGACGAACTAACAATTATCAACCCCTCTGATATATCCCTTGGCGAACTAGCCAGTTACCTTAAAATCATGGACAAAGTTGCAGTCCGACAAAACCTAGCGCCGCATAAGATTGCGGAGAACTTTAAGAAGGTATCGGCGCAGTTTGGCGTGGAGGAAGTATAGGCGATTAAAATAGTAGACAAATATGTTTAAATATTATAGAACGTGTTTATAAAAGAGAGGAGATAATTTTATGAACACGTCAAGTATCACAAATTATAAACTAAAGGATTTTGCTGAATTATTAGGAGTGTCTGTTAAAACTTTGCAACGCTGGGACAGAGATGGGATATTAAAAGCGAACCGTACTCCTACTGATAGAAGGTATTATACTTATGACCAGTATTTACAATTTAAAGGGATACAAACAGAGAACGATATAAGAGATATAGTGATTTATGCAAGGGTTTCTACAAAAAATCAAAAAGATGATTTGCAAAATCAAGTGGATTTTTTAAAACAGTTTTGCAATGCAAAGGGTATTATTGTAAATCAATGTATTGAAGATTTCGGAAGTGGATTAAATTACAATCGGAAAAAATGGAATAAATTATTAGATGATGTTATGGGAAATAGAATAAAGACAATAGTAATCACTAATAAAGATAGATTCATCCGTTTTGGTTATGATTGGTTTGAAAAATTTTGTGAGAAATTCAATACTAAAATAATTATCGTAAATAATGAAACTCTTTCGCCTAATGAAGAACTTGTTCAAGACATTATATCAATCTTGCATGTGTTTGGTTGTAGATTATATGGATTAAGGAAATACAAAAACCAGATAAAGGAGGACAAGGAAATTGCTAAAGAGTTACAAAACGGAAATAAACCCAACGCAGGAACAGATACTGGTCATTCATAAAACAATCGGCGTCTGTCGGTATGTTTACAATCTTTATCTTGCACATAATAAAGAAGAGTACGAAAAAGAAAAGGAATTTGTATCAGGGATGGAATTTTCAAAGTGGCTCAACAATGTATATCTGAAAGAAAATCCTGATAAGGAATGGATAAAAGAAGTAAGCTCAAAATCGGTAAAGCAAAGCATTATGAACGCAGAAAAGGCGTTCAGATGGTTTTTCAAACATCAAAGCGGTTTTCCAAAATTCAAAAAGAAAGGGAAATCCGATGTAAAGATGTACTTTGTAAAAACAGATGTTAAAGCAATCATTAAATGCGAACGTCACAGGATAAAAATTCCAACGCTTGGCTGGGTTGGAATAAAAGAAAAAGGCTATATTCCTACTACAAAATCAGGCAAAGTCATTAAAAGCGGAACGATATCATGCAAGGCAGGAAGATATTATGTATCTGTATTAGTGGAGGAAGAAGAACCTAAAAAAGCCGCGGTTAAATGATTCAGGATTAGGAATCGACTTAGGAATCAAAGAATTTGCCGTTATGAGCAATGGGGTAATTAAGAAGAACATCAACAAAACAGCAAAAGTAAAGAAACTTGAAAAGAAATTGAAGCGAGAACAACGCCGTCTTTCGAGGAAATACGAAAACTACAAAAAGCGTTCAAAAAAGAAAGGAGAAGCTACTCGACAGAATATCCAAAAACAGACCATAAAGGTACAAAGACTTCATCAGAGGATAGATAATATCCGAACGGATTATGTCAATAAATGCGTGAATGAGATAGCGAAAGCCAAGCCGTCATATGTAACCATTGAAGATTTGAATGTGTCGGGAATGATGAAGAACAGGCATCTATCCAAAGCCGTTGGTTCGCAGAGTTTTTATGACTTTAGGACAAAACTGAAAAATAAGTGTGAAGAAAACGGAATAGAATTAAGGATTGTTGACAGTTTTTATCCATCTTCCAAGTTGTGTCATTGTTGTGGGAATATAAAGAAAGATTTGAAACTTTCTGACAGAACTTATAAATGCAAATGTGGATATGTGGCAGACAGGGATTACAACGCAAGTCTTAATTTGAGAGATGCAAAAACTTACAACATAGCATAAGAAAGCTAATGTAAACATGTACCGATGGCTAGTCGGGAATTTACGCCTGTGGATTATACAATGAAGTTCAAGAACTTCATTTGAACTTTGTGAGTAGATATATCTTCGGATAATCAAAAGCATATAGGTTGAAACAGGAAACATCTCGGTATGGATAGGTTTGTCCATATTTTGAGTAGCAGAATCTTATTATGGTAGTAAAGAAAATTCAACCAGTAGAACTTTCAGCGAACCTTGTTTTTCGTTTGAAGAATCTGTATCATGCGAAGCGTGATGAGTTTATCGCAATGGTGGACAACAAGAGAGAGATTTTGTTTGTCAACAAGAAAGTGCCCCAAGAAGATATTGATGGATTCTTGGAAGTGATTTTATTTCCAGAATATGGGGTAGCTGATAATGAAGCAAAAGGTCCATTTCTTGATTATGTGTATTATAAATATGGACACCACACATGCAGAGAGCTTTTAGACGCCCATACATGGCGAATGAAATAGAAGACAGAACAAAAGGCAAAGGATACAGCAAAGACCATTATTCCGCTAATTGAAAAACAGATAGACAGTGAAATCCCTATTGCCAATTATGATGAAGCGCTTTTGCAGCAGATATATTGCGCAGGGTATGACAGAAAAAAGAAGACACCTAAAAACATAACTGATTTTGGCAGTGTTTATCTATTTTATCTTGGCTGTCTAGTAGGTACAGGATTAGTGAAAGAAGTGGAAAACATATGAGTAGTAATATGAAAGTAATCGAAAGTGAATTGGTTCCTGTTTTTTATTGTAATACTGGTTGCGGTGTTGACCTGCTGCCGTTCTTGACGCCGATTGTCAAGAGGCAGAAAAGGTCGGGGAAGGCGTAGAAAAAGGGCTGCGATTAGCAGTCCTTTTGATATTGTGATACAAATATGAATAGTATAAAATGGATAAAGATTTTAATAAAAATATACATATAATATACAAAAAATCTCTTAACCATTTAAAATTAAGGATTATTTTTTAAATTCAAATTAAAATTATATTGTGTTATTTTTATTTGCAATAGGTTTTAGTACGCTATTAAATTAATATAAGAAACAAGTTGTTGTACAAATGGGTTTTTATCTGCTAGATATGTACTTTTTTGTAGAGTTAATAGTAAATACTAAGTCTTATAGGAACAAAAATCAGATTTTATACTTTGTATTAAATAATACTTGTAATTTTTATGGTACTGATTATAATGAAAGTATGGGTGGACGTTCTATTGATTGTTTAAGAACTGTTAAGAAAGAATTTTTATTTGGTCAGAAATTGTGTTTGGTATAGAAAGATGAATCTTTTTTCTACTTGATTTTTGGTATTCTGCTAACAATCTTATAGTATAAGACACAGCCAAGATAAGGATAATAATTATAATAGATAGATTATCGCAATCTTCTTCGTTTTGCAGCAAATATTTTGTTAGATACACACGAATTAGTTGATGTGTTTCTAACAAAAATTTTGTAATATGAAGTGTAAAAAGATTTCAAGAGTCTATCGAAATGATTGGGAGGAATTTATGGATTTTTTTGACTTGTTGACAATGATTGGTGGTCTTGCACTGTTTTTGTATGGAATGCATCTTCTTAGTGAGGGACTTGAGAAGCTTTCTGGTGGGCGTCTTGAGCGTGTTCTTGAAAATTTGACAAATAACAGGCTTAAAGCTGTGTTGTTGGGAGCAGGCGTGACAGCGGTCATTCAATCTTCATCTGCAACTACTGTCATGGTGGTTGGTTTTGTAAACTCAGGTATAATGAAACTTTCGCAGGCAATTGGAATTATTATGGGTGCGAATGTTGGAACGACTATCACTTCATGGCTTTTGAGTTTGACTGGCATTGAGAGTGATAACTTTTTTTTGCAGCTTGTTAAACCAACCTCTTTTTCACCAATTCTGGCTGTGATTGGTGTGGTGTTTATTCTTTTTCTGAAAAATGGCAGAAAACGCGATTTAGGTTCGATTCTGGTTGGATTTGCGATATTGATGACAGGAATGGATACAATGTCATCAGCTATGAAACCGTTAAGTCAAGTTCCATGGTTTACGGGGCTTTTTACAATGTTTACCAATCCGGTCCTTGGACTGCTTGTAGGTGCATTGATTACAGCAGTTATTCAATCTTCTTCGGCATCTGTTGGTATTTTGCAGGCGCTGTGTGCGACAGGAAGCATTAATTATGCAGCGGCTGTACCAATTATTCTTGGACAGAACATTGGTACATGTGCCACAGCGATGATGTCAGGTGTTGGAGCGAGCAAAAATGCGCGGCGTGCTTCGATTGTTCATTTGCTTTTTAATGTGATTGGAACAGCAATTTTTTTGATTGTATTTTATATTTTACATGCATTTATTAATTTTGAGTTTATGGAGGAAGCGGCAGACAGCGCTGGAATTGCGCTTGTGCATACAGGGTTTAATGTGACTGCAACTTTGATTTTATTGCCCTTTGCAAATGTTTTAGAGAAATTATCGTTGATTTTAATTAAGCCAGATGAGGAGGAGGAACGTCAGGCACAAGAGAATGAGCTGTTTGCTAAGATGGACGAGCGTTTTTTGAACACACCATCTTTTGCGTTGGAGCAAGCATATTCTTATACAATGAAAATGGCAGAGCTTACAAAGGAAGCTTTGAATTTGGCAGCAGATAACTTGTTTGTCTATGACAAGAAAAATGCAAAAGATGTAGAGCAGATGGAAAGTCTAGTGGATCGTTATGAAGATGAAATTAGTGGTTACTTGGTGAAACTTTCGAGCCGAAATTTAAGTGAGCCAGATTCGAGAAAACTTACAATGCTTCTTCACAGTGTAGGAGATTTGGAGCGAATCTCTGATCATGCTATAAATTTGGTGGATTGTGCAAAGACAATGGATAAGAAAGAACAACAATTTTCGGAGAAGGCTACTGAGGAGTTACAAGTATTTTCACAGGCGGTTCGAGATATCGTTAGCGCCTCTGTAGAAGTCTTGAGAACAGAGGATATGGAGGCGGCAAAAGCAATTGAACCTTTTGAAGAAGCGATTGATATTTTGCAGAAGGAAATGAAAAAGCGTCATATGAAACGGCTAAAAAAGGGAAAATGCACACCAGAATTGGGCTTTATTCTTTCGGATATCACAAATAACTACGAGCGAATTGCTGACCATTGTTCTAATCTTGCAATCAATATGATGCAACTGTATGAGGATGATACACATGCACATGAGTATGTGGAACAGTTGGAGAAGGAAGAAGGAAGTGCATTTGACAAAATGTGCCAAGCGTGTCTACAACGCTATGCACTGCCTGGAAAGGTTGTGAAGTAAAAAAACAAAACAGATGTTTGCGGTATTTTTATAAAAAAATACTTGATAGCACACAGAAAAGACGTAAAATAAGACTGAAAATCATAAATTATTTCAATAAATTTTAGTAAATTATACAAAATTTGCTGTGACAGTGTATTTTTTGTTGTGTTAGAAAAAAAATTAAATTATAATATACTCGTTAAGTTTAGCGCGCTAAAGTGTTGAAAGGCACATTGTTTGAAAGGGATATTTTTATTAATTAAGGAGGAGTCAGTATGTCTTATGTAGATGAGGTTTTAGAGCTTGTAAAGAAAAAGAATGCAAGCGAGCCGGAGTTTATCCAGGCTGTGACAGAGGTTTTAAATTCACTTAGACCTGTTGTTGAGGCAAATGAGGAGCTTTACAAAAAGAACGCAATTCTCGAGAGAATTACAGAGCCTGATCGTCAGCTTATGTTTCGTGTACCATGGGTAGATGACAAAGGACAGGTGCAGGTAAACAGGGGATTCCGCGTACAGTTTAACAATGCGATTGGACCTTACAAGGGAGGCCTTCGCTTACACCCTTCTGTAAATTTGGGGATTATTAAGTTTTTGGGATTTGAGCAGATTTTCAAAAATTCTCTCACAAGTTTGCCAATTGGTGGTGGCAAGGGTGGCTCTGATTTTGACCCAAAGGGCAAGTCTGATAGAGAGATTATGGCGTTCTGCCAAAGTTTTATGACAGAGCTTTCTAAGTACATTGGTGCAGATGTGGATGTTCCGGCTGGGGATATTGGGACAGGTGCAAGAGAAATTGGTTTTATGTTCGGACAGTACAAGAGAATTAAAGGTACTTTTGAGGGGGTACTCACAGGTAAGGGACTTACATATGGTGGCTCTTTGGCACGTACAGAAGCGACTGGTTATGGTCTTCTTTATCTGACACAGGAATTGATGAAGTGTCACGGTGAGTCTATAGAAGGTAAGACAGTCGTTGTATCTGGTGCTGGAAATGTTGCAATTTATGCGACACAAAAGGCACAGCAGATGGGTGCAAAGGTTGTTACATGTTCTGATTCTACAGGTTGGATTTATGATGCAGAAGGAATTGATGTTGCTCTGCTTAAAGAAGTAAAAGAAGTAAAGAGAGCGAGATTGACAGAGTACGCAGCAGCAAGACCTAGTGCAGAGTATCACGAAGGACGCGGAGTATGGCAGATTAAGTGCGATATTGCACTTCCATGTGCAACACAAAATGAACTTCTTATTGAGGATGCAAAGCAGCTTGTAGCAAATGGTTGCAAATGTGTCTGCGAGGGCGCAAACATGCCTACAACAATTGATGCGACAGAGTATTTGCAGCAGAATGGTGTATGGTTTGTTGGTGGTAAGGCTGCAAATGCAGGTGGTGTTGCTACATCAGCATTGGAGATGTCACAGAATAGTGAGCGTTTGAGCTGGAGTTTTGAGGAAGTTGACGCAAAATTGCAGAATATTATGGTAAATATTTATCATAATATTGATGATGCAGCAAAGAGATATGGCATGGAAGGCAACTATGTGGCTGGTGCAAACATAGCAGGTTTCGAGAAGGTAGTTAATGCAATGCTTGCGCAGGGCGTGTGCTAATGAGGAAAAAAGAATCCTTATAGTTATTAGTTTTTACAATGATAAAAAATATTCACAACAACATATCAACAACACTAACAAATAGTGTGAAATTAGTATTTCATACATCCTGATTTGAGTACCCGCAAAAGCGGGCATATGGGAGTAGTGTGTAAAAAGAGGGTGATTATTTATCATAATCACCCTCTTTTTAGGTGCACGAATGCAGAGAAGAACTATGCAGCGAAAGTTGCCCGCATTTTATCAGATAAAGAAGTCTTTCTGTTTTATTCTGCTACAACTGAAATTCTCTGCTGAATGTGGTTGCCATTTAAGGCTTCATCAACCATAGCAACTGCATAGTCGGCATAACTGATTACGCTTTCTCCTTTAGTGTTCAATGTCAATTCTTCACCGGCTAAGATATATTTTCCGGTTTTTGCCCCATCTGCTTGGAAATCGCCGGCAGGACTAATATATGTCCATCTTACATCAGTTCTAGTTCGAAGCGCATCAAGTGCTTTTCCCATATTGGAAGCAAGTGGCTTGAACATTTCTGGGAAGTCTGCCCCGTCCATGACCTGTATTGTATGCTCTGGGTTCACATATAGGCTACCCGCTCCGCCAACAACAAGAAGTCTTGTTCTCTTGCCACTTACAAGGTCGCAAAGATGTTTCAGGGAAGTGCTATGTTGTGGTAGCGTTTTCGGCGTCCATGCACCAAAAGCGTCAATCACAACATCAAAGCCCTCCAAATCGGCTGCGGTCAAATCAAACAGGTCTTTCTGAATGACCTGTTTTGCTGCTGATTGGTTTTCTCCACGCACAATGGCAGTAACATCTGCCCCTCTTGTGATAGCTTCCTCGACAATCAACTTACCTTCTTTACCATTTGCACAAATAACTGCGATTTTCATAGCCTCGTTCCTCCTATATTTTCTTTTTTGATTTTGTTTGCGGTTTATTTTCCCTGCCTGTAAGACTATAATATATCTGTAGAGTAAAAACGTAAAGTAAGCACTTTATTGTGCTGTAGTTACCTAAAAGAAACTATTATGAAGAAGTAAGGGATTTTTATTAAAAAAATTTATTTACCTGTCCGATAGAAACCATTTTAATGCTTATCAGTGACCGTTGGAAGGTTCTTATTATGCATGGCATGGTCTGCTGCAAGGTACAAAGCGTTTTGGAGCGTTAAAAAATCTGTTGGAAATATTTTGCAATATTCTTTGATTCAAGTAAAAAATTAAAGAATATCAATATGATTTTAAAAGAAATAGTAATTCCATTTGTGTCGAATATATTAAATCTTAACAAATTAAAATAATTGAAATTAGAATGCATTCTTAGTGATTCTATAATTTTAAATTTTTATAGAATCACTGAGAATGTATTTTTTATATAATAATGTTAAATGGGTATTGACTAGACTGTTACTGTACGGTTTAGAATAAAGAAGAAATAAGAAAATAAAACAAAAGAAAGGAAATCAGGTTATGAAAAAAATGAAACGATTTGGTATAGTTATTGTTGGTGCTGTCATTGTAATTGGGGTATTGTGGCTCTGTTTTGGAGAAAAAATTAAAATACTTTATACATCGCTAAATAGTTTTAAAAATGAAAATTTAGCACATACATTTCAGCATACACCAGAAATACAACCGACGAAGAAAATAAGCAAAGAAGGAGAAACATTTCACTTTTTGAAAGAAGATAACACTAAATTGGCAGAAGGGTTTCATTTTAAAGATACATTTTATCCTTCTGAAAAATTTATGGAGGATACGAAAACTTCGGCTATGCTTGTTATTAAAAATGATGTAATTAAATACGAAGAATACTTTTTTGGCGGAGATGAAAATACATTGTTTTCTTCCAATTCGATGGGAAAGTCCTTTGTGTCGGCTTTAATGGGGATTGCTGTATCAGAAGGATATATTGAAAGTATTGAGGATCCGATTGGGAAGTATATTCCAGAGTTTGTTGGAACGGAGTTGGAAAATATTCCTATTAGAGCGTGCTTGCAAATGGCTTCTGGAATTAATTTTGATGAAGATACCGATATGAGTAATTTTTCTATGCGTACTTTAATAGGTACACCTGCAATGAAGGTTATTGCAAAATATGGATTGCAAGAGGAACCCTATACTTATCGAAGGTATTTGAGTATTAATACAGAGATTTTGGGACAGGTCATTAAAAATGCCACTGGATGCGGTCTCGCAGAATATATGGAAGAAAAGCTCTGGAAAAAGATTGGAGTAGAACATGATGCATATTGGACATTAAGCAATGACACAGAACTTGCAATGGGAGGACTAAGTGTTTCTCTTAGAGACTATGCGCGATTTGCGAGGTTGTATTTGAATGAGGGCAGTTATCAGGGGAAGCAAATTCTTACAAAAGAATGGGTAAAAGAGAGTATGGATGTCAGTGCAGAATATTCCAAACCGGGCGCGAACAGAGATGCTTATAATGTGATTGGATATGGATATCAGTGGTGGGTGCCAGAAGGAAATCAGGGTGAATTTATGGCGATAGGCGTCTATGGGCAGTGGATTTATGTCAATCCGTCAAAGCAGATAATTATTGTAAAGACTAGCGCAGACCCTGATTTTATGGCAGAAGATTATGAACTAAAGCATATAGAATTTTTCCGAGCTATTGCAGATGGGATTTCATAGAACAGTCGATATTGTTATTTTGAGTGAGCCTTTACAGCGTGGGCTGCTTTCATGAATGTAAAATATAGGAGAGTTTACAGTTATCCATCAATAGGGATTTCAATTTGTACAATGTAATCGTCAATCCGGTCAATGACATTCTCATTGATTCCCATTTCATAAGCAAAATCATGAAGTGTTAGATTGTGTTGTTTGGCAAATGCAAAAATTTCTTCGTACCGCTGAGGGAGTTTATCCCAATCCCCTTTATGAAAAGCACTTAAGTATTTTCCCGTAGGAGGTATGTGAAGACCTGTCTGATATGTAAGGAAGGGAATCTCAATAAACAGTTTGGAATAATCGTTATAATTGCCAGCAAGAAGACTGGAAACAGGAATCATGGAACCATAGGAGGCATCATGCAAGCGTCCAAGCTGATATTTTTCCGTTTCGGCTGTAATAAGTTCTACTTCATCTTCAAAAGAGGTTTCCTGATTGATATCAACTGTGACCAGATAACGTTCTTTGCGTTCGACAATGCTGATTTCAGATAAATTCATTGTCAACAGAGTAGACATGTTTTGGTGGTGTGTACATAGGGTGGTGCGAACTGCCTGCAGATGCGTAATACGCAGGTCAAGGGCTGCTATTTTATCTTCCAAAAGGTCTTTTAAATTGCCAGCAGAGCGGTTTTTCATAAAATCCTGTATTTCAGGAATGGAAACATCCAATTCCCGAAGTAAAAGGATTGTTTCCAAGATAGGGCTTTGATGATAGTTATAGCACCGATATCCATTTTCAGGATTGATACAGGCAGGTTTAAATAATCCGATTTCATCATACCACATTAATGTTTTTTTATTGATTCCATGCATGGTGGCAAACTGACCAATTGTAAGAAGCTTATTTGTTTTATTCATAATGAATCTACCTCTTTTATGTTAATAAATTTGACTGTACTGTTACTGTATGGTCTATGATACGATATATAGGAAGAAAATACAAGATATACTTTTGCAATATCTGGAACAAAAGACTTTGCAAGTACATCTTGGTGATTGGAGAAAAAGTTTATGGAAAACCTAAACGTATATGAAAAACCTGTAACATTAAACAATATTTTAAAATTTGCTGTGCCAACGATTGTCATGACAGTATTTATGTCTTTTTATACAATGGTTGATGGTCTATTTGTGTCAAATTTAATTGGTACGAATGCATTATCAGCAATTAATCTGACAGCGCCGATTATCCAGCTTGTCACAGCAATCTCTACCATGCTTGCCACTGGCGGCAGTGCAGTTATTATGAAGAAGATGGGGGAGCACAAGACGGACGAGGCAAAGGAAGATTTTACCTTTTTGATTCTGATAAATGTCATTGTAGGGATTGTGATGTGTATAGTCGGGTATCTGACAATGCATCAGATTTTTGCTGGAATGAACCTTTCCTCTGATGTAGAAAGATACTGTATGGAATATTTAAGCCGTTATCTGGCGTTCACTGTGCCAATTCTTCTAATGAATAACTTTACTCTTTATATGATTGCCAGCGAAAAGGCTAATCTTTCTTTAGCCTGTTCTGTGACAGGTGGTGTTTTGAACATGGTGCTTGACTATGTGTTTATTGCAGGGGTTGATATGGGAATTAGCGGTGCGGCAATTGCAACTGGACTTGGATATTCTGTGACAGCAGTTGTTGGTCTGTTTGTTTTTAGCCATAAAAAGAGCTTGTTGCATTTTAAGAAACCTGTGTTGCGGTTCAAAGTTCTTGTAAGTGCAGCTACAAATGGATGCTCGGAGATGGCAACTGCACTTGTCACTGGAATTATCACAATGATGTTTAACTGGACGATGCTTCATTATGTAGGGGAGGATGGCGTTGCAGCGGTTACGATTATTATGTATGTACTGATGTTTGTTAGTTCTCTTTACACAGGGTATTCTTATGGGGTTGCGCCCATGTTGAGTTTTTATTATGGAGAACAAAACCATGAAAAATTGAAAAAATTGGTTGCGGTGAGTTTAAAGGTAATTACATTTATTTCTGTGATTACGGTTGCAGCTTCCTTTTTACTGACAAAGCCATTAGTGTCTGTATTTGCAAGACTAGACAATCCAGTACACGCTTTGGCAGTAACAGGAAATAGGATATGTACAGTTGCATTGTTCTTTATTGGGTTTAATATCTTTGCCAGTGGAATGTTTACCGCATTATCAAATGGCGTTGTTTCGGCTGTTCTTGCATTTTCCAGATCGTTTGTATTTATGTTGATTGCCATGATCGTGCTTCCTTTGCTTCTTGGAGTGAATGGTATCTGGTTGGCAACACCGGCAGCAGAATTGATGGCGCTTGCTTTGTCTGTTTTTCTATTCTTGAAATATAGAAAGAGGTATGGCTATTAAAGAATGGGAAATAATTAATTGAAAATATTATCATTTTGGTAGTATTTTTTTAATGTGGGCGCAATCCCATTAGCTTTAGAGGATGGGTTAAGCCCACAAAACTAACGCTTGCCACGATCTATATTTTCTGTTATGGTAAATCCATACACGAACATTGATAACTGTATATAGGTGGTTGTGCTGAGAAATGATGATGCAAAAACCAAGCTTTCCTTCGGCACGTAAAATATACAAGGTAGGAATGTATGGTATCAACCGTTATAGGGCAGGGACTGCCCGAATTAACGCCTGTGGAGATAGTAGGTAAACCAAACAAGTTTGGTTACGAGGTCGATGAAGCAGGAAGCCCATTGGCTTTAGACAATGGGTAGTTCACAAGAAAGGAAATACATAGAAAAATAATGGGGCTATTGCAAAATTTGACAATTCCACAATATATGATTAAGATGTTTCAGATATTTATACCATATAGTGCGTGCATACGCTATTTTGCAACAGCCCCTTGTACTAGATATGCAAGTCTTTTCTCTCAAATATTATAATTCCTAACCCATACAATATAATTGCGCTTGCCAAAAGTATAAATATGTCAATGATTGCACTGCTTTCGCCAGCAATAATACCATCTGGATAAAACAAGGTGAAAAATGTGAAATACTTTGCTTTTTCGGCGTTTCCGCCAACATTTGCAAGCATCTGCAATACAAAGAATATCAGGGTTGTGCATAAATGCGGCGACAATTCCAAGCTTTTACTTTGTTCCTTTGCTCATCTTTTTTATCTTGCTTTTTGGGTCTAACTCAAAACGTTCCAACAGTTCTTCTTTACGACTCTGTGTACCGATTCTACGATAGTCTGCAATAAATTTTAAAAAGTCTGTGCCCGACATATCATCAAAAAAACTGATTTCACCAGGAATATAGCCAAGTTTTGCCTGCACTTTATCTCTCTCGTTCCAACAATCCAGACCATCAATAGTACATTTTCCTGATTGAGGTCTTAAAAATCCCATTAAATGGCGTATCGTCGTTGTTTTTCCAGCTCCGTTCGGGGCAAGTATTTATAGACAACCACCGCAACACCGCATAAATCAAGGCTTTTAAGAAACACGAAAACTAAACACGAAGCCCTATAATCACATGGTAAACGCCTTTTCCA
>CAJUAE010000076.1 GCA_910583965.1 uncultured Lachnospiraceae bacterium | reverse complement strand
TTGATAAATCCTATGTTCTTCCGTTTATTTCTTTTTCTTCATGAAACAACCCTATTAAATTCCGTAAAAAAGAGCTACAGTTCAGCCTAGGACTTTGCACCGCGCTGCAAAGTCCGTAAAAATACATAATGGTTGAGAAGCATCAAGCCATCACGAAGCGATTATGTATGGCTTGATGTCTGTAACAAAAAGCCGAAGGCTGAATTGTTACAAAAAAGAGATGTAGTATTGAAACTACATCTCTTTTCGTGCTTTGAATTGGTCTTATTTGTTTAAAGACTCCTCATAGCTTTTTACCATTCTTCTAACCATCTCGCCACCGATGCTTCCTGCCTCGCGTGATGTGAGGTCACCGTTGTAACCTTCCTTTAAGTTTACACCAAGCTCTGATGCTACCTCAGTCTTAAAACGATCCATTGCTGCCTTTGCCTCTGGAACTTCTACTCTGTTTGATCTGTTCTGTGATGACATAATTTTTACCTCCGTTAATCAATTTTTGCTCTCTACTTTAATCTATCTTCAAAGACAAGCTCTCTACCATGTGATCTTCGTTTAAGATTATGGTCGTTTGTACGTTTTTGCGCTTGTCTTAATCCTAGTATTAACGGAGTAAAAAGTTTTATGAGTGGTATATTTTTACTAAATTGTCATATTATATCATTCGAGAGAAATCCCTTTGAAATTGCGATAAATACGCATAAAAACACGAATGATATCTGGATCAAATATTATTCCTGCTTTCTCCTGCATATATGTAAGTGTCTGCTCAAGCGAAATTGGCTTTTTATAACGCCGTTCTCCAATCATAGCATCAAACACATCTACCACTTTTACAATGCGCGCAGACAATGGGATTTCATTTCCTTTTAAACCTTTGGGATAACCTGAACCGTCCCAACATTCGTGATGATACCATGCAATATCAATCGCCATCTCAATAAAATCATTTTTTTCAACACCCTCATAAATATCATTAAGTGTTTTGGCACCAAGCTCTGCATGGGAACACATAATTTCTCGTTCTTCATCATTGAGTGGCGCATTTTTGAGAAGAATATCGTCTGGTATCATCAACTTTCCAATATCATGAAGCCCTGCACTGGACTCGATCGTATCGATAAAGTCATCTGTCACCTCATCTTCAAACTTTGGTGAAAGCTGCATCCCTTCTGCGAGAATACGACTATTATACAAGATATTCTTATAGTGTGTCCCTGACACATTTTCTCTGCTCTCCACCAGTCTTGTCAGTGCTGTCATAATATTTTTCTGTTCTATTCGCAGTTTTTCCATCTGGCGCGCCACCACAAGATTGAGCTGCCTATTATTTTCTTCAAGATCTCGCTGCATTGTATAAATTTTAAGATGGGTGGAGATACGCATTTCAACCTCAGTCTTCTCAAATGGCTTTGAAATATAGTCGACCGCACCCAGCTCAAATCCTTTGCTGAGGTCTGAAGCAGTATCCATCGCTGATATAAAAATAATTGGAATTTCTTTGGTATATGGGTCTTTTTTCAACATGGAACAAAATGTAAATCCATCAATTTCTGGCATAGAAATATCTGACAAAATGACCTTGGGCAGCGTAGCACTATCTTCAATAATCTGCAACGCTTCCTTTACACTTTGGGCAAGCAACGCCTGATATCCCATATTTTTAATAATTTCCTCTAAAATAATCAGGTTTACTTCAACATCATCCACAACAAGGATACTAATCTCACTATTATTTTGTGATGTTTTATTCATATTAACTCCCATCTGCCTGTTTCAGCAGGCGTACAAATCAGGATGGTGAAATTTTAATTTCACACTAATCCCCCATGCCGCCTTTGGGCAGCTCAAATAGAAATGAAAAACGCCTGTCTTTGGCGTTTTTTCACATGAAACTTAGCACTTCTACGCAAAACCGCTTTTGCTGCGAGTGGAAACTGCTACAGGCGGTTAGAGGTACTAAGTTTCATACTATATCTCCAGCCCTTCTATCTCAAGCAATAATTGTTCTTTTACTTTCTGCGCATAATCGCGCGCTTTGTCACAGTCCGCCTTTCTAATGGACATTTCCATGCGGAATGTCAGACGCTGCAAATCCTTGGAACCTCCACTAAGCAACTGTTTAAGCATCGTAGCAAAATTCTCTGCTTTCTGCCAATTCTCCATATCCATACTGATATTAAGCTTTTCAAAATATTTTTTTAATTCTCTGACATTGATCTCACTGCCTAGTTCATACATTAAGTCTTGCTCTCCGGCAATTTTGTTCAGATTATGTGAATATTTCCATTTTCTAATAGAAGGCTCTTGTTCTACTACTTCCTGTGTCTGTTCCTGTCTCAAACGCACTGTGAATGAAAAGGTTGAACCTTTTCCTTTCTCGCCTTCTGCCCAGACCTTTCCATGCATCATATTTACAAGTTCCTTTGTGATAGAAAGTCCAAGTCCTGTGCCACCAAATTTTCTAGTAATGGAAGCATCCACCTGTGAAAAACTCTTGAATAATTTATCCTTATCCTCTGGTGAAAGCCCAATGCCTGTATCCACCACCAAGAAAAACAGTTCTATCTCATCATTGATTCTTGTGTTTAAAGACACTTCTATTCCGACATATCCCTGTTCTGTAAATTTTACTGCGTTTGAGACTAGATTATTTAAAATCTGCGTCAGGCGCAGTTCGTCACCGATCACTTTGTCTGGAATTTCCTGTGCTACATTCAGTGTAAATCGAAGCCCTTTTCTCATTGTGAGCATGTTAAACATTTTTTCTATTTTTGACATAAAATCATAAAACGAAAATAGCTTCTCATCCAACTGAAATTTTCCTGCCTCGAGCTTTGAGAAATCCAGAATGTTATTGATTATCCCTTCCATAGTACTACAACAGTCAAGAATCATCTTCATATAATTAATTTTCTGAAAATCCTGCTCCTGCTCCATCAAAATCTCTGCATGTCCTTTAATGCCATTTACTGGAGTACGTAGTTCATGCGTGACATTCGCCACAAAAGCATCTCTTGCCTTCATAGACTCTTGCATCTGCATTGTAGTTTCCTCTACTTTTTGGATGCTCTCCTTATATCGTGTCATATCAACAGCAGTGCAGATAATGACTTCAACCCCGTCAAAAACTTTTGATACCACTTTGATTTCTACAGGAAAACAGGTCTTATTTTTTCGGTATAATGCAGTTTCTATCACTTCTTTATCTTTGTATTCGTCCGTCAACTGAATATGATCATCCACATTGACAAACACATTCAAAAATAATTCTCCAACGTACTTCCCAATTAACTCCCCTGCACTGTATCCAGTAAGTTCAAAAAGCCTATCATTGCAATAGTTAATACATCCATGCGAATCATATTTGATAATACATTCCTGACTGTTATTCAAGACAAAGTAAAAAAATTCTTCACGACTTTTTGGCATTTACTCTTCCTCTTCTTCCTCCTGTTTATCCACAAAATCAAGTGAATTATCACTCAAAAGTTTTACTGGGTCGAGCAACAGTTTAACACTGTCCCCGCTTTTTCCAATCCCACGAATAAATTTTGCCTGTGCATTTGCTTTTGAGACATTTGGAGGTGGCAAAATATCTTCCTCCTCAATAGATACCACTTCTGAAATTGTCTCCACAATCAGACCTACAACAACATTCTGAACATCTACGACAATAATACAAGTACGGTCATTATATTCAAAAAGTTGCTTTCCAAATCGAATTGCCACATCAATCACTGGTATAATTTTGCCTCTCAAATTGATCAGTCCTTTAATATAAGGTTCTGCCTCTGGAATCGGTGCTATTGTCTGCATCTGTATAATCTCATTTACGTACTTGAGCTCTACGCCAAACACATCACTCCCAATACAGAAAGTCATATATTTTCCCTGCCGAATATCTTCCTGTTCCACAAGCTCAAGTTCTTCTTTATTTTCTTCCATGCAATATTATCCTCCCTTCTTCTAGGAATCCTATTATTCAGTCAGTCCAAGTTTATTTAGGATGTCCCTCAGCTTTTCTACATCAATCGGTTTTGCACAGTACACAGTGCAGCCCAAATCAAACGCCATTTTAACATTTTTTTCCTCATTTAGTGCTGTTGTCATAATCACTTTTGCCTGTTCGCTTTGTGGCACATTATGTTCCCGCTCGATATCGCGTATATTTTTGAGTGCTTGATAACCGTCCATCATTGGCATCATAACATCCAGACAGACAAGATCATAAGGGTCTTCTTCCTCAATTGCCATCATAAAAGCATCGATTGCCTCCATACCATCTACTGTCACATCACATTCTCCATATACAGACAAAAATTTTAGAATTGCCTTTCTACTGGCAAAATCATCCTCTGCTATCAATATCCTCATAGTTCTGCCTCCTGTTTTCTTAATTTTATTTTTTAGTGTTGTTTGTCTAATAAATAATATATTTTTGGTGCAATCTGTTCTAATGGCACCTGCCAATTTACTGCGCCAATCTCGTATGCCACCTTAGGCATACCATAGACGACGCAGGTTTTCTCATCCTGCCCTATTGTGCGGGCACCTGCATTTTTCATCGCCAAAAGTCCCTTGGCACCATCGCTTCCCATACCTGTCATCAACACACCAATTGCTTCTTTTCCTGCTGTGCGCGCCACCGACTCAAACAGTGCATCGACAGACGGACAATGTCCAGTCACACGAGGACCATATCTGCATTCCACCTGATATCTGCCATTGATCTTTACAACACGCATCTGTTTATCTCCCGGTGCCAAAAGAATCTGCCCCTGTTTTACCACATCACCAGACACAGCCTCCTTCACCGAGACCTCACCTTCATTATCCAGACGATGAGCATACATCTGCGTATAGCCCTCTGGCATATGCTGTACCATTACAATTCCTGGAATATCTTTTTTCAGACTACGCACCACAGTGGCAATCGCTTCTGTTCCTCCTGTCGACGCCCCAATCGCTATAATTGATGTCGTTGCAGAATGCGTCTCCAAAATCCGATTGCTGGCACTTTTTAACACTTGTGCCACCGCTGGTGCAGACAGCTTTTTTGCTGCTTTTAACCACTCCCCACCCGCAAGCTTTTTTAGCCGATTGCAAATATTTTCCTGTTCGAGTACTCCCAAATTTTTCCCGCAAGCGATAAAATCTCTCGCCCCTGCGCGAAATGCTGCATCTTCGAGCTGAGATTCTGCTATGACAAGTGTTGCAATGCTGCGCTGCGGCATAAGCTTTTCTAGAAATGTAATCCCCTGCATTCGCGGTAAATCATGACATAAAAGCATCACATCTGGATCACACTCAATAATTTTATCGCGCGCCATATAAGCATTATTTGCCTCTGCCACAATATCCAGATCTATGTCTGCGCCAAGAATCTCGTCAAGACGCTTGCGCATCTCCAAATCACCCACAACCAATAAAACCTTTAATTTTCCCATATTTTTTCTCCTACATCATTTTCTATATATGGATGGTCTTATATACTGGAATCGGGTATTATTCTGACTCATAGACTCCGTAGAACCAATAAAGAGATATCCTCCAGGTGCCATCTTCTCATAAATATTGTTTAACAGTCGCTCCTTGGTGGGCTCATCAAAATAAATCATCACATTTCTGATAAACACAATATGAAGTGGCTTTCTAAAGGGTAGCGGATTCATAAGATTAAGTTGCCGGAACAATACTTCCTTTCTGAGTTCATCTTTTACACAATATTCGTCGCCATTAATCTGTTTGAAATAACGGCGCACATACTGATTGGGCAGTTGTTCTACAGAACTTTTAGAATATACGCCCTTAACTGCTTTCTCGAGTACTTTTGTATCAATATCTGTAGCAAGCACTTTTGTATCCCATGCTGCCTGCTCTAATCCTAGAAAATCTTTACAGAGCATTGCAAGTGTATAAGGTTCTTCCCCTGTCGAAGATGCTGCACACCAAATATGCCAATCTTTCGTGTTTTCTGTGCGCATCTTCAACTCTGGAAAAACGGTCTGTTTTAAATACAAAAACTGTTCATATTCCCTCCAAAAATATGTATGATTTGTTGTGAGGGCATTCATCAGGTCTTCTGCTTCTGGCCCTGTTGGAAACCGCTCCACACGATCCATAAACGCATCGTAGGAATTGTATCCTTTTCGCTGCATATAACTATCAAGTCTTCCCTGAACCAAAACCTTCTTTTCGTTTAAGTTGATACCAGCTTTATTTTTGACATAAGCTGCCACTCTCTGAAACTCTTGTTCTGTTATCATTTGAGAAACCTTCTATCCACCTAATTTGTGTCTAATTATCGCTTTATTTCAACAATTAGGCACACCGTATAGATAATTATAGCATTGAGTACTTAAATTGTCAAAATATTTGCTACAAATCCATTTTCCTATATTTATTTTGTATACACAATCTTTTCAGCTAAATCATTGGCTGTTTCTTGATTTAGAAGCGATGCAATAATTTCAAGCGAGAACGCAATAGCAGTTCCCATGCCACGACTCGTAATAATGTTTCCTGATTTTACCACTTTGTCAAAACAAACCTCCGCCTCGGACAGTTCTGTCTCCATGCCTGGATAAATACAAGCCTTTTTCCCTTTTAGCAAGCCCATATGTCCAAATATACTGGGTGCTGCGCAGATTGCTGCAATCAATTTACCATTCTCATAAAACTTGTGAAGCTGTTCTGTCAACTTTGTACATGCTTCAAGTTTCTTAGTTCCTGGCATACCGCCTGGACAAACAAGAATATCAAAACAATCAAAATCAAGCATGTCAATTCCTGTATCCATTGCCACACAAATGTTATGGCTTCCTGTGACATATGATTCGTTGTCGATTGCGACACAAACCGTCTCAATCCCCACACGCCGCAACAAATCCACTACTGTGAGCGCCTCAATTTCCTCATAACCTGTTCCAAAAAATACTGCTGCTTTTTTCATAATCATTACCTCTCTTTCTAAAGCATACGCAAAAAATCTTTTCATAAACTTATTTTATCATAATTTGTATAAGGTTGCCAACTATGTGAAAGAATTTGCGTCTTTTGTTTCCGATTTTGCAAATTTTCATCAAAAATTATATGCTATAATATTTTCTATAAAAATACGAAAATAACCAGCAGCAATTTGAGAGTAACTCGCTGCAAAAAGGAGGAACACATGAAAAAGAAAACAATAATAGCAGTTTTTTTAGCTTCTGCTTTTTCCCTTTCTGGATGTGGCATTAGTGCAGAGCAAACTTCCACGGACACAAACCCTATCGAGACACAAGAATCGATTGTAGTGAATCCAGAGTCGTCAATCCCTGAGACCTCTATTGAAGAAGTCCCAAATCAAACGCCACCACAGACAAGTGCCTTTCCGCTTCCTACCGCCGCGGAGAACGCTGGAATTTATGTGGAGCCGATTCCAAACCTTTCTGACAATTTTATCCGTGGAATGGATGTGTCTTCTATTCTCGCTGAAGAAAAAAGTGGTGTAAAATACTACAACGCAGAAGGCAAGGAACAAGATGTGTTTACCACAATGGCTGAGGCCGGTGTCAACTATGCACGTATTCGCATCTGGAATGACCCCTTTGATGAGAATGGCAACGGATATGGTGGTGGAAACAACGATCTTGCGACCGCTATTGCACTTGGAAAGCGCGCCACAGAAAATGGCATGAAAGTCTGTATTGATTTTCATTACTCAGACTTTTGGGCAGACCCAGCAAAACAGATGTGCCCTAAAGCATGGATTGACTTATCTCTTGAAGAAAAATCAAACGCTCTGTATGAATTTACGAAGGACAGTTTGACACAACTTTTAGAAAACGGTGTTGATGTCTGTATGGTTCAAGTTGGAAATGAGACTAATAATGGTATGGCAGGTGAAACGCAGATTCCTAATATTGCAAAGCTTATGAATAGTGGAAGCAAAGCGATACGTGAAGTTTCTAAAAATTATGACAAAGATATTGAAGTGGCATTACATTATACAAATGCAAACGACTATGACGGACTTGATTCTATTTTGTACAAACTCTCCTCTTTTCAGGTAGATTATGATATCTTTGCGTTGTCTTACTATCCATATTGGCATGGCACTTTTGAAAATCTTCAAAATGTTATGACAAATATTCAGGATAAGTATGGCAAGAAAACGCTTATCGCTGAGACTGCTTACTGTTATACTACAGAGGATACTGACGGGTCTGGAAACAGCGTTGGGGAAGCGGACCTAATCGACGCATATGGTGCCACTGTTCAAAGTCAGTCTACCGCTCTGCGTGACGTCTGTGCCACTGCCAATGATGTAGGTGCGTTAGGTGTATTTTACTGGGAAGGCGCTTGGATTGCGGTTGGTGATGTAAATGCTGACAATAGCCCTATCTGGGAAGAATTTGGCTCTGGCTGGGCAAGCAGCTATGCGACAGCATATGATCCTAATGATGCTGGAAAATACTATGGCGGTTGTTCTTGGGATAATCAAGCACTATTTGATGCAACTGGAAAACCGTTGGAATCCTTAAATACTTTTAAATGGTTAAAATATGGTACAAATGCCGATCCTGCAATCGATATGATCAAGATTCCGACAGTCACATGCAATATTGGTTCTGATGTGGATATGCCCGAGACTATAGATGTTGTCTACAACAATCGTTCCCTAAATGCCGCTCTGCCTGTTGAATGGTATGAGGAGATGGTGCTCAATATTGATACCTCCAAGGTTGGAACTTATGTGATCACAGGGAGAATTCTTGATGAAAATACAACTTCAGATAATCCAACTGAAGTTTTCTGTAACGTCAATGTAGAAAGACGCAATTATGTATCCAATCCAAGCTTTGAAGATTCTGATACTTCTATGTGGAAAATCTCTTATGAAGGAGACAAAAATCCGACTGATTTCCAGCAAAAAGAGGGCGATGCACACACTGGTGAGTATGCCTTTCATTTCTGGTCAGAGTCCGAGATGTCATTTAATATTGAGCAGAAATTTGAAGACCTAGAACCCGGAACCTATGAGCTCAAAGCATATTTCCAAGGCGGCGACATTAATGAAAATGCTCAGATGGAAATCTACACCAACATTGATGATACAATTGTATCAGATGCATTTATTGCACAGGGATACGCAAACTGGCAAGAACCAACAATCTCCTCAATAAAAGTTACAGATGGCAAGTTGAAAATCGGAATCCGCATTCAGTGCAACGCAAAAGGCTGGGGAACAATTGACGATTTTACATTGTACAAAATTGACTAAATTAATATTCTAATAATGCATAACAGGCGTTTGATAGTATTTGCATATATTATTTGCAGAAACGTTCAAACGCCTAATAAATTTTAAAACACTTTAAAAATATCGTTCCATTAGCGGTTTGAGTTTATATGCCAACATTCCTATTAGACAGCCTGTTACAAGTCCTGCAATCAGCAAAACCGGAAGATAAAATGTTATCCTTAAATTCTGGACCACCAACAATGCAACCGCCAACTGCCCCAAATTATGACTTACGCCGCCAACAATACTAATTCCTGTAATAGAAAACCAATTTGTTTTCTTTAAAAGTAACATTATCAGCAAACTTAAAATTCCTCCTGCAAGACTATAAAGCATCATAGATACATTGCCAAACAAAAAAGAAACAAGCACAATACGCATCACTTGTATCGCGAACACCTGTCCAACAGGAAGTTGATATAGCGCAAGGACAATGACAATATTGGCAACACCAAGCTTTACACCTGGCAATCCAAAGTGAAACGGAACCAATGCCTCTACATATCCAAATATCATTGCCAGCGCAGTTAACATGGCACAGTACGCTACGCTTTTTATCTTCATATTCACCTCTAACACTACCAAAAAATTTTTATGGAACAATCACATCCACCTGATGCGAACGCTGTTCCCCTATCACTTCGACCACCAATTTGTGCGGCAAGCAAACAATTGTTTGGCCAGCATTTTTAATTGGCTTATATGCCATACAATACTTGTCTGGACAATCTGCTTCATCCATACGTACAATGCCATTCTCTATTATAATTCTATTAAATCCCAATGATTCATCCACCATAATCGTTTGATTTTGAGACAGATTATATGACCCGTACAGTTTCCCATCTATTGTAATGCGAACAGTTTCTCCCTTGTCTCTCCAAACTGGCAGAATCATATAGAAAGATATCCCAATAATAAAAAGTATTGTAGCAATTAATAAAAAATCTTTTTTTTGAAACATTAATTCCCTTTCCCTACTTATCGCACTAAACACCCGTCAGCTTCTGTTAACAAATTTCACTTGGGTGCTCATGTGCATAAAAAATGGCATGATTCCTATCCATGCCATTTTTACATTATTAATATGAAATAATCTCATATCCGTCCTCTGTGACTAAAATCTGTATCTCCCACTGCGCTGAGGGCAAACCATCTTCTGTATAGACTGTCCATCCATCCTCATCTGAAATGTAAATGTCCTCTTTTCCCATATTAATCATAGGTTCTATTGTAAATACCATTCCTGGCACTAACAGCATTCCAGTATCTTTTTGACAGACATAGCTAACCCATGGGTCCTCATGAAACGCAAGCCCGACACCATGACCACCAATTTCTCGTACCACAGAATAACCATTCTGCATTGCGAACTCATGGATAGCAGCCCCCATATCTCCTATTTTTCTCCATGGCTGAATATATTGTAGACCGATTTCAAGACTCTGTTTGGTAATCTCCACCAGACGTCTCTTTTCCGCTGAAACATTTCCAATACAATACATTCTGGAAGAATCTGAAAAATACCCTTTATATATTGTGGACGCATCTACATTCACAATATCTCCATCCTTTAAAATTTCGTTTTTAGATGGAATCCCATGACACACAACATTATTAATAGAAGTACATACACTTTTCGGATATCCTTCATAATTTAAGGTTGCTGCAATTGCATTGTATTTTTTGGTAATGCTGCACACCCAATTATCAATTTCCTGAGTTGATATTCCCGCCTGAATATGTTCATCAATATAGTCCAAAATTTCTATATTAATCTTAGCACTTTCACGAATACCCTGTATTTGCTCAGGATTTTTAATAATACGTCTTGGCGGCACTAAAATGCACTTCCGCCTATACGCATCCAACTTTTCATCAAAAGAACAATGACACTTTTTATATTTTTTACCACTTCCGCACCAACAATCGTCATTTCTACTTAACTTTTCTTCCGTTTCTATCTCAAAAGAATTTTTATTGGACACCTTTTTGCGCATTAAATTATTTTCCAAAATACTTTTTTCCATCACTTTTATCTCCTGGTTTTCGCCATATCCTTTTTCCTGTAAATTCCTATCTTGTCAAGGTTGTATTCTAAATTCTATGTGTAACCGTTCAACCTTGAGCTTCTTGTTACAAGTATCAGACCATACAAAACTACTTCATAATGTCAAATCTACATACCATAGCTTGATGCTTTTTAACCTTATAGCTATTCGGACTTTGCAGCTAATACAAAGCTCTGAGATTAACTATAACTTTTATCTTACTCTTAGTTTTGTGATATGGCAAGAAAAAAATCGCACACTCTCTTTAAGTCCTCCTATATATAAAAGCAAACGGCTTCCGTAAACACTAAAGCAGTATCATTTCAGCATTTCTGAATGATTGACAATAGATGTATTATATAAAAACAAAATATCTGCCCCTGTAAAATCTACATAAGTGCCTATCCTTGCGGAATCAATATAGCGCAGGTCAATCAAAACAATCTCTTTATATGCCTCGAGCAAAAGCGGTGCAAGACTACTTGTATAAGAATCGCGAAACAAAATCAATCGTTTCTGCGAAGCTGCTTTGGGACTTCTAATAATCTGCAATGAGGAGGCACCACCCACAAAAATATCATACTTGTCAAGACTTTTTCCATCCTCAAGTTTTTCTGTCTGATAAATTGTCTTCCAAATTGCTCCTTCCTCGTCTGGCAATACCACAGTTCCTGCATTTTTCCCGCTTTGCATATTTTCCTCTAAACTCCACACCTGCGCGGCATCTGTCACTTCACTTGTGAGATATACAATTGTATCCGGTTCCATGGGAAGTGCTGCCTGCCCATAATAGACTCCATAAAAATTCTGAATTTCATTTTTTGTAAATACAGCGCTATCTGTAGAAAAAGATAGTAAATCACTTATACCAAGCGCACTTGCCGCGCGGTACGCAACATCAAGGATACATTCCTGACGCCAGTGTGTGTCCGTGTGATAATAATCATCAATCGTTAATCCCGATACAATATCCATAAATCGAAACGGTGCATCTGATGCACTATCTGCGCCAAGTTCCTGCCCCAAAAGAACATGCATCCGTTCATAATCTATTGATGGAAAACCATTTTTGTCCGCCAGAAAATAATTTTTGTCTGGCACAATAGCATACCATGTTGTCTGGTCTGGAAAATACTGCTGTTGTAACCCTTTCATTTTAGTCGCAAGCCGCTTGACAGATGCCTCATTGAGCGGATACTCTAGTTTGGCCGCATGTCCATCTGTGACATAGATATCATTATTTTCCTTTTGTTGCAATACGTCATAAGCAAAATACGCCTTAACACGCCGAAGTTCATCCCGAAATGGAAAATGATCAAGCAAATACTTTTCTGTATCATCCATAAAAGATTTATCCATTAAATTTTTTACTGTTAATTTGGGTTTCTCTGCAAGACGACGGCGCTCCGCACTAGAAATCGTCTTTTTGGGAGAAATCACCATAAGGATCATCACACTTACTAAGAAAAAAACAAAACCATAGATTGTAATATATTGCTTCCACTTACTTTCTTTCACAAAGCTACCTCCTGTAACAAGTCCTATTTGGAAAAACAAAAATATATTTCAAACACTGTCTAACACACTAAGGAATTGTATACAATTTTTAAAACCGGAAATACAAAAACGGATTAAAAGAACCATCAATCAAATAAGCAGTGCACAATACCATCACACACAGCACCATCGCTCCTGTCAGTACACAAACTATTTTTTCTCCAATCCGAAAAGTCCGCAATCTTTCTTGTAACTTTGTCCAAATCCATAGTGGCAGCGGTGTCGAGCCAATTAGACCAATACACAATATCATTATTCTATTTCGCATCACATACGCATACACTGCCTTGTCTACACTTCCAACATCTTGCGCGATACGACTTCCCTGTGCAAACAAAGCTTGTATATCTGTTATAGTGTCTAGCAGACTCTCATTATGAAATATTAGGAAGCTTACGAGGATTACAAGGATTACATATATATGTTTTAAAATATTTATTGTCACTCCTGTCAAATCCTTTTTTAAAACATATTCCTTATTCGCTGTATTTACAGAAGGATTCTTGCCGCCAAACAGTCTACTTACGCCCTTCTCTATCACAAGAAGCACCGCAAACAAAAGTCCCCAAGTAATAAAATTCCATCCAGCACCATGCCATAGTCCTGTGAAAAGCCAGACCACAAGAATATTTAACATCCACCTTGTCATATGAACTCTATTTCCGCCCATTGGAATATAGACATAATCGCGAAACCATGCACCGAGTGTAATATGCCATCGTCTCCAGAACTCAGTCACACTCCGAGAAATAAACGGATATCTAAAATTCTCTGGAAATGAAAAACCCAAAATGCCTCCCAATCCAATTGCCATATCCGAATACCCTGAGAAATCAAAATAAATCTGAAGTGACACTGCTATTGCATACGCCCATGACAACTCTAAATTGCGTGTTCCAAGCGCCGCAACCTCCGCCACAAACTCACCGATAACATTAGCAATCAGCACTTTTTTACCCAGCCCAACCGCAAAACGCACCACACCCTGTTTAAATTTCACATGAAACGCAGAAAAATCAATCCCCTTTGTGAGCGTATGTTCAATCTCACTATAACGAACAATTGGCCCTGCCACCAATTGCGGAAAAAGTGTCACATATGCCGCATAGGTGACAAGATTTTTCTGTCGCTCTACTCTGTTATAGTACACATCCACACAATAACTTACAATCTGAAAAGTATAGAATGAAATACCAATTGGAAGCGCAATTATTTTTGTCTGAATACCAAATACGGTATCCATAAAAAAGTAAAAATATTTAAAATAAAATAACGCCGCAAACGGCAAAAAAACAGACAGAATATAAAATATTCTGGCTGCCTTTTTTCCCCTATATCTGTCCACCAACCACAAAAGTACGTAGGAAATCACAATCTGTGCAAGCATAAGAAGAACATACACTGGTTCTCCCCATGCATAGAACAGAAGCGACATCACAAACAATACAAAATTTCTCCCTTTCTGCGGCACAAAAAAATAAAACAATATGGTAAATGGCAAAAATAAATATAAAAATGTAATACTAGAAAAAAGCATCTGTGCCTCTCCTATTTATATTGGATTTGCCTTCTCAAGCTTATCTGAAACCTTCATATTTCGCGCCTCGGCTGCTGCAATCGCTTTCTCAAGCACTGCGGATGCCGTATCCTGATATCCCATCACAAAAAAGATATCATTCCCGACCAGTACTGCGTACTGTTGTTCTGCCGTAACACAAACCCACTTTGCTGGATTAATATTGTCCATGAGCTGCTGACGAATAGCTTCTGCATCCGCGTCATCTGTAGTTCTAATGTACACAGCGCTATAAGCTGTCGAGGACATCATAGATTCAGACAGATAAATGCCCTCAATACCATCTAAGTCTGTCAGACCAGTATGATATGAAATCATATCTGTGTCCGCCAAGTCAAGCTCTGTTGTTGTCACTTGCATTGGGAGCAGGTCTTCTGCCACGCCCCCATATACTTCATCCATAAATGTAGACACTTCATCCGCACTGTTTAAATGCACCATTCCCGTTATGTCAGCATTTTCCTCTGTCGATACTTCATCCGAAGTTCTATCACCACTCTTTCCGCAACCTGTCAACATTGACAGAGAAAGCGTCATTATCATTACTGCAATTCCTAATTTATTCATTATAGTCCTCTTTTTCATATCCAATTGCCTCCTTTTTTCAAAATAATAGTCTCTCGAAATCTCATCCGATATTCCTATTGTTACCGTGATTTTTCATAAGTATTCATTAAAATATGTCACAAAAGTCACTGATTTTCTACTGCCTGTAAGGTATAAATTATTTCTTCCTCTGCGCTGTGTGCCACATCGTCAATAAGTGTGAGTTGATAAGATTGTGACTTTTCTAGCGATATCACACCCCCTTTATTTAATGCAGAACTAAAAATTTTAATTTCACTATTTGCTTGCACAGTTGTATTCTCCGATGCAATCACACTGACTGTATACAAAATGCCACTGTCTCTGCGAACATCAATCTCAAGAACTTCTGCTGTGATGATAAAGCTACTTTCTTCCTGTTCTACAACCTCCTTTGCAACGTCAAATTCTTCCTCTATGGCAGCAGGACGAACACTTTCTTCCAGCGCCATCTCAGCCCCAAATTCCACCGCTGCATGCTCAGATATTCTCGATACTCCATCCATGCTCGTTTTATTATATCCTGGTGATACTATATCAAAATTGTCGCTATTAGGAGAAAAATATTTTATAATAACCGGAACGCTTAAAGCCACGCAGACACATGCTGCCGCAAAACCTGCCCATATCTTATAATGCCACTTTTTTTTCGTAAGTTCTTCGCGATGTGAATGTGCTGCTTTCTCCTCTAGTCCCGCCCCAATACGTGCCCACAGATCTGGCGCTTCACTGTCTACAAGCGCCTTGTATTCTTTTTCCAAATCCTTACTCATAACCACATCTCCTCAACTTTTTGATCGCATTTTGATATCGCCAAGTTACTGTTCCAAGTGGAATTTTAAGAATATCTGCTATCTCCTGAAAAGTCAGTTCTCCCATAATTTTTAGATTCACAACTTCCCGCTCATTGGGCTTTAACATATCAAGTGCTTGTCGCAAGCTCATGTCCGAGAGCACTTTTGTCTCAACACACACATCCGATGCTGTTTCTGTCATTGTATCTACAAAATCCTCTGTCAAAATTTCTCGTTTTGTCTTTCTCATAAGGTCAACTGCCATATTGCGGACAATCGCCGCCATCCATGCTCGGTGTCCATTCCCACCACGATATGTATCTGCAAGCCGCCAAAGTTTCATAAAAAACTCACTGGTGACATCTTCTGCATCTTCACGGTTTGATACAGTCGAGAGTACAATGGAATAAATGTATCCACAATACGCCTCATATATTTCATGCAATGCATCTTTGTCGCCAGATTTCATGCGTTCCATACATGCATTGAACTGTTTTTCCTCCACACTGACCTCCTCCCAGTACTTTATATACGTTTCTTCTCGCGTATTTTTATTGTAAATTTTTCATTATTTATCATTATTTTTATTGCTATGTAGCCAAAATTCGTCTTATACCTTCTTACAAATATTTTTCACACACAATAGGAGATAATTCTCTCTCTGCATCTTTGGCAAATTGCATACGTTTATTTTCAGAAATAGAATTATCCAATGAATTGATATATTCAGATAATTGTTCCTTAATTTTTAACATTATCAAAAGGTCATTATACTCATCAATAAAAGGCTTATACAATTCACTTGCTTTTAAAAGAAATAATTCTTGGAATTTTTTTTGCAACATTCCTTTTGTCTCATGACCAGTAAAAGGGTCCATAACCTTGGGCATATAGCAAATATTCCATGGCGCTTCAAATAGAAATATATTTTTCGTGTGTCCCCATATATGCGATACTTGATAATTATATAGATGTTTATTGCGTTCTAATCCAGTTAACTGTTGTATTAGTCTATGCGGAACAGCATTGTTTGTAGGGTCTTTCTTTACCTTTGAATTATCAAATAATTTCTCATACAATTTTATATATAAGTCTGTTCCATGTGCGTCTCTACCATAACCACGAATATAAACTTGCTCATTATAAAAAATTCGATTTTTTAAGTCTTTCCATTTTAATGCGACTTTATCAACAGGGGGAAAGATTATAGAAGATATACCCCATTCCAAAAAAGATGCTTTATCAATATTAAAATGTGTCAAAAGTTGTTCATATGAGTCCATAAAAATCTCCCATGCCGCCTTTTGGCGGCTCAAATAGAAGTGAAAAACGCTGTCCTTTGCGTTTTTCCTGTGTGAAACTTAATCGTTCTTAGGCAGTGTTTTTTGCTGCCTTAGAACGATT
>CAJUAE010000075.1 GCA_910583965.1 uncultured Lachnospiraceae bacterium | reverse complement strand
TTACCCGAGATTATCAGGCACGCCTTAAAATTTAAATACGGGAAAGGCGCCCGCCCCAAGGTACTTTCCTTATTACTAAAATAGATGTCGGTTAAAGAAACTTGTTGGAAATGTTGACAGGTTTCTTTTGGAAATATGTCGCCAAGGCGGCGCACGGAGCGCGCAGCGAGTGGGGGAAAGCATTCCCTACTCGATTAAACAAAGATGTATAAGGAAATTAACAGCTTTGCGACACACATTGTACGCAGCTTGTGGAAGAACAACTAAAAGAAGTGCAAGAGATACAAAAAAGTTCAATTCTATTTGGTGAGAATTGTGAGGAGTTGTCACCAGCTATGGTGAAAGCGTTTAAGAATGCGGTGGTGAGGCGAAGCCGCAAAAATAAGGTTTAGACTTAAAAAATAAGGAGTACGCAGAGATGAAAAAAATTGAAAAATATGACGCTGTTAAACCAGAGTGGAATTTAATTTCGAAGGAAGAGGTTTCATTACTGAAAATGAAGCTTGGAAAAAGTCACAGAAAAGAATCTGACTGGGAAGTCATAAAGGAAATTTTGGGGAGACGCAATGTGCTTACATTTATTCCGCCCAAAAGGGCGAAAGGGCTTACAACGATTGAAAAGGTACTTTGTGAGGATGGAAATCTGATTGTGTTTACAAACATGGATGACTGTACACGGCATATTCAGGTTGTACAGTTCAAAGGGAAATTTTGGAAATATGTCGAGATTGGTTCTATTCCATTTGTGAATGTTTTGGATATCGCAGACCAGCATGGCATGAATGTTCTTATTGATGTGAATTACGAAGTTAATTGTAAGTGCCTCATGTATGAGTCCGGAGAACAACGGTTAAAAGCTGTTATCATGACATATTTGAAATGAATTTAAAAGGTTTATGGAAAACAAGAAGTCTTGATGATGGTAATATTTATAAATAATATTCCCAAAAAGTATTGGTATTTGTCTTTGCGTAAAATGGAAGTACTTGTCAACTATTTACAAGCGATATAGTGGATTATGAAAGCAGGAATTCTTGAAACGAAAGTCCTGCTTTTATGTATGAATTTTCTGGGAATTGGTAAAATTTTACAAAAATACGATTAATAAATTACTAGTTTCAAACAACTTTTACAAAGTGCATGTCACTACCTTGACTCAAGGGGGACTTCGGGCGATGAGTGATTTGGAGGAGCTAGAAAGAGCACGCGGGAACAGTGAATTTGTGGATACGACAGGCTCTCTAGGTGGTGTACAAAATTTTAGGGCAAGGACGGCAAGTAATGAGATGTGTACTTTTCTTGTGATGAATATCTCGTCGCTACAGCTCATACCAGTGAATATTATTGCTTACCGCAGCCAGTATGGGAGTGCCAATCCTGCAGCGGTGATCGCGCCTGCGATCGTGGCGACGTTTTTCAGTACGGTTGTGGCGGTTATTTATTGTAAAGTCATGGGGAGAAAATGTAATTGATGTACTTATTAATTGATGCTATACTATCCATATAAATAGATAAGAAAGACAGCAGACATGAAATTTGAATGGGATGAAGATGAAAATACCATAAACAAGGAAAAACATAAGATTTCTTTTGAAACAGCAGCATATGTTTTTGATGATCCATATTATATTGAAATGTTTGATTTTGAACATAGTGTTGATGAAGATCGGTATATTGCAATAGGCAAGGTTGGTGATGTCTTATTTGTGGTATTTACAGAAAGAAAAGATACAATTCGATTGATCTCAGCCAGACTTGCAACAAATGCGGAAAGGAGCCTGTATTATGACCAAGACATTCATTATTGACAGTGGGCAAAAGCCTACCGAAGAACAGTTGAAAGAAATTGAGGACGCAAAAAACAATCCTATTGTATTTGATGAGGATTGCGAAGAACTTTCACCAGCTATGATGAAGGCGTTTAAGAGTGCTGTGGTACAGAGAAATCGTAAGAAAAAGGCATAAGTGCGTCAATACATTTATGAAACAAAGTGTTTTATGAAAGCAGGAGTCCTTAAAATTAAAGTATCCTGCTTTTTTGTATAAAAGAAGTGGTAATAGTGTGACGTTATCATCAAACAAGAATAACAAAAAATGTCCTGTTTTATTATTTTTTTCAAAAAGTACGTGTCACTATCTTGACTCAAGGGGGCCTCGGGTGATGAGTGACTTGGAGGAACTTGAGCGGCAGCGCGGGAACAGTGAATTTGTGGATACGACAAGCTCTCTAGGTGGTGTGCAAAATTTTAGAGCAAGGACGGCCAGCATAAAAAATCTACAAGGACGTTCTATTAGAATGGATGTAAAAACAATAGACTTGGAAAAAAAACAGTATGACGTCGAAATACAAAAAGCTGACAATGGAGCCAAACCAAAACGCGCAAGATACAACAGCAGTTTAATTGATGTCAATGCTATCCTTCCGGGAGATGATACAGAACTACTTCCTGAAACATATGTAATATTTATTACAGAGAATGATGTACTTAAAGGAAATCTTCCTATTTATCATATTGAGAGAACAATCAAAGAAAACGGAAAATTATTTGATGATAAAGCACATATCATCTATGTAAATGGAGAGATTAAAGATGATACACCTCTTGGGCGGCTAATGCAGGATTTAAGCTGTGCAAATCCTGACGAGATGAATTATAAAGAACTGGCAGACAGAGCAAGATATTTCAAGAAAGATAAGGAGGGACGGAAAATTATGAGTAAGATTATGGAAGAAATTGTAAATTACGAGAAAATTGAAGCAGCAAAGCGTATGCTAGAAAGGGGAAAATTAACTAAGGAAGAAATCTCAGAGGATTTGAATTTGCCATTACACATAGTAGAAACTTTGGCAAACGATTTACAACCAGTATAAATGACTATAATTTTATAGTAGGGAAGGTTTATCTTCCCCCCTACTCGCCGCGCGACCCATGCACTACTTTAGTGGCTTATTTCTTCTATATGGGTCTGGGCAATCGAGTAGGGAAGGTTTATCTTCCCCCTACTCGCCGCGCGACCCATGCGCCGCTTGAGTGGCTTATTTCCTCTGCACGGGTCTGTGCATAAAAAAGCAGGTTCTTAAGATTTCCTGCTTTTTTATATGGAAATTTTCATAATATCAAATGATTATTTAACAATAAATTTCTTATCTTAAAATATTTTTCAAAAAAGTTCATTTTATTACATTAATACAAGGATACTGTGGGTGATGCATGATTTAGAATAGCTTGTGCAGGTACATAAAAATAAGGAATATATAAGTATAACCGTAACTGCCTCCTCAGAAAATTTCTAAAATTGTAGAATAAGAACTCTCAGCAGTAAAACATGCACGTTTTTAATAATAACTATTTCGTTGTTTTAATTAATATCAGTAAGTATTATTGCATATCACGACCTTGTACGATGGTATCAGTCTGTCAACAATGCATAATGTTGGGTGTGAATTGTAACGGCAATGTTCTTTAATATTATAACTTGGAAGAAACTTGCTTGACAGAAAGGACGACATAGTGTTATACTTTTATTGTCAACATTATGTTATACATTAAGGAGGCGGAAAATATGGTACAACAAATATCCGATGCCGAACTTGAAATTATGAAAATCGTGTGGGGAAATCCAGAGAAGGTGACACTGTTTTCCTATATTATGGACGGGCTTTCAGCCCGAGGCAAACCATGTCAAAAAAATACTTTGATTGTAATCCTGTCGCGGCTGATAAATAAGGGTTTTTTAAGCGCTAAGAAAATTGGACGTCACAACGAATATACCACGCTTGTGTCAGAAGCGGAGTATCAGACAGTACAAACAAAAAATTTTCTGGATAAAATCTATGAGGGTAACGCAAAAGGTTTGGTCTCTAATCTGATTCTAGGTGATTTATTAACAGACGAAGAATATGAAGACTTGAAAAAGATGCTGGAGAAAGGAAAAGAATAACAATGAATATAGTCTTGAAAATTTTCTTGTCTATGTCTTTTTCTGGCAGTTTGCTTATCTTGACATTGCTTTTTGGAAAAAGTTTTATAAAGAACAAAATCAGTCGACAGTGGCAATATTACATTTGGCTTGTTGTTATTTTGCGGCTGCTGCTTCCATTCAGACTAGAAGTAAACCTGTTGGGAAAGCTGTATCAACTTGTCGATCAGACAATTACACAGACGGCACCTTTTCCACAACAACAGTCTACCCCAAACATTCCGAGAGAGAATCTTACTTCTGCTATTGTAATAGAATCAGACAATGAAAATGTAAATAACCCAATACAAAATTCGTCAACAGTCCATTCGCTTCAAGACATTTGGATATTGTTAATCCATCAAATGTGGTTGATTTGGCTGATAACTGCACTTGGTCTAATAATACGGAAAATAACAATTTATCAGAACTTTATACAATATATTAAAGCTAGTTTAACCCCGATTTCTGATATTAGAATTTTAGACCAGCTTTCTATCATTGCAAAACAGGCAGGCATTATTAAGCCAATAGAACTATGTGTTAATCCACTCGTTTCCTCTCCACTGTTGATTGGCTTTTTCCATCCATGTATTGTACTGCCGAGTATAGATATTTCTGAAAAGGATTTCCAATATATTGTTTTGCATGAACTCACACACTACAAACGGGGAGATATGTTTTACAAATGGTTGGTGCAAGTTACGGTCTGTCTCCATTGGTTTAATCCTCTTGTGCATTTTATGAGCCATGAAATTACAAAAGCTTGCGAATTTTCTTGCGATGAAGCTGTTCTTATTCAAATAGGATGCGACAATGCGCAGAATTATGGAAAAACTTTACTTGACGCGATGGCAGCAGTAGGGAAATACAAAGAAAATCTTGGAGCTGTCACTTTACACGAAAATAAACAACTATTTAAAGAAAGGTTAGGTGCAATTATGAATTTCAAAAGAAAGTCGAAAACAATGCAGCTTTTAACAGGTGTTCTGACACTGTGCATTATTCTAGGTACAGCCTTCATTGGTGTTTACTCCACTGCTGCCGCATCCAATCAGCCCTCTAGTAATTCTTTGGCATCTGGAAACCAAACTTCTACACCTGAAGAAACCAACACACATACTACAGATTATGCTTCCTTGGTGGAGCGATACTATATGGCTGACAGCTTGCCGCTATTTGAGATAACTTTTTCCCAACTAGATAAAAGTTCACAAAAAAAGTGGCTCGAAAAACTTTATGCAGACGATGATATTGCCTTCTTCTCTGTTGCCACACATGGACTTGGCATAGATTCCTCTTTGTTTGCCGACTTTGCTGAGAAAGCATATATTGATGAGGAAATCGCATTTTTTTCATGTTTAGCAGACTCTATGAACGAAACACAACTGAAATCTTGGTTAGACAGAGCACTAAAAGATGACAGATGGGATTTTCAATCCATGCTTTTAAATCGACTCGATCAGAACGATGACTTTGACAGTCTGCAAGATAAAAAGTGGGCACAAGCACAAACGGAAAAATACCAGGCAGTCGGTGTTACAATGAATGACAAAGATTTTTATTATCAAGAACAGCTTGTCAATATCTTTTTAGACCTCCGGTCCAACAAGTCCTTTTGCACGCTGAATATGAACCCGAAAGGAAGAATCAATATCAAGATTATTCGCAACGAAAATGATGAAATCACAGGCGTTGCCTATATGACTGACGCGGAAGTAGCAAAGTTACTTGAAGAACCTTTTGGAGATAGTAAGAAGGACGCTTTAGAATAATCAACAATATTGTGCAAATTACTGTTTCTTTTCTTGTCCCTCGCTCTCCAATTAAATCTTTTATTTATGAAATGATAGTAAATGGCAAATATTGTTGCCATTTACTATCATCAATCCACACAACTACATAAGGAATTTCGCCACTTTGCATTTTATATGACCATCTCCCATTTTCGATTTATCAGAATTATCAATAATTCGCTTTTATAAGTTGCTCTTGTTCTATTAAGCATAGGGTTTTCGATTTATCAGAATTATCAATAATTCCAAATTATGTTTTAATCAAATATTACATTCTTGTTCCCTTTATATCGATTGTATAAGTTACATCCACGCAAACTTCATATAATTTTTCATAGTCCAAATCATTGACTATAAAACCCGTAATTGTAAACTCCTCAAGACCTGTCTGTGCCATTACATTGATAATATTTTTATCCTCAACCAAATCTACCCACATCATAATTGGTGTTCCATCCAAAGAATCAAGCGCTTCCTTCACTGGTGCTATCGCTTTTCCATCACCATCGAAATAAAGGTATTCACAGATATAAATGCTACTTGGCTCCCACAATTCCTTTTGATAGGTATCTATCACACCATCATTGTTTAAATCACATTGATATTTGCCATAATCGGCTAACTTTTGCTCACTGTTTCCTATGATGCTACCTTCCTCTTGCAAATATATTTTATATAGAAAACTTTCCATTGCAATCTGTTCTGCATAAGACTTATATTTTTGCTGAGTACATTCTGTCAGTATTGTCTTATAGTTTTTTGGAACCAACATAAGAACTGCTTCCTCCACACGTTTTCCATCTATATAATAGCTAATACTAAGACCATTATAAATTTTTTTATTATAGTCAAAAAGAGTGCGAAATAGATAGTTTTTATCTTTATATAATAACGTGCCAAACTCCTCCTGCATAGAGGGAAATGCATCTGTGCGCTGAAAAGTACCATTTTCCTGGCCTTGATAAAAAACGAACTCTACTGAGCCATCGCTTCCACCGTAACTTTCCCTTGCAATAATATCCATCACACCATCATTGTCGCCATCTGTCATTACCATAATATATGGATTTCTCCAAGTCTTATCGATAACCGTCTGACGCAAATCAATATTATTTTCTGCAATCGATAAAATCTCCTCGTCTGACAACACTCTATCATTTAACATCGGTTTTAACGTTTCAACTTCTGTGCCACTTAGCATGGCATCTGCCACCAAATCCAACAATTCCTGCGGAATATCAACAATATCTTTCTTGTCATATTTTACAGTATGCGCATGAGTAAATGTTTCTGCGGGCACCATATTTTCATAAAATTCTTGATAAAGTTTCTGTACTGTTTCATCGCTCTCTTGATATTGTTCCAATGTGAAATTGCTATCAAATATTTTATTGTCAGAAGTATTTTCAAACGCAGAAATTTGTACGCTTTCTCCGCGTATTTGTGCTTTGCACGCACGCTTTTTGACCAGTCTATCTTCTGTCCATTTCCAAAGAGTCTCTATCTCATCATAATTGTTTTGATATCCTGGTTCTACAGAACTATGCTTATATCCCCAAATAACTTCTGTGTCTAAAAAATATGCTTTACTTTGTAATTGTAAAAACTCAGATGGAACTTGTGTCGCCTCATACTGTTTTGTATCAGGTTTCCACAAGTAAATTGTTTCTGCTGAAATATTCATATCCAAATATCCATCAAAATTATAATCGTTATATGTAATCACTTCATCATGAGGCTTTTCAATTGGTGCAATCTCAATTTCTTGCCAAACCTTACTTGGTTCTTTATCACAAAACAATTTAAGCCATCTCCTACCATCTTGGTCTGTATATCGCAAGACAAGAAAGGAATCCTCCCCTAGTTGAAGTGTGTTAAGCAAAATAATGTTCTCATTATTTTTTGTATCTCCAACATACTCAAATTTGTCTTTCCATGTAACTGTATGGTTGTTCACCCATTCTTTAAAAATATACTTCCCTTCGTACATTAATTCCTCTACAAAATATATCTCGTTTTTACACAGTAGTATATAACCAGCTTTCTCTTTATTGGAATAAGTAAAAAATTTCACATTGTCCATAAAATTCCAATACCACAAACGTAATGTTATACCCGGCAATTGTTCTAATAAGGCCCCTATCAATTCTGTTTCATTTGCACATTGTGCTCTATAATGTGTAATCCACAATCTTGGCGCTAAAGGAACATCAGCATTGTCCATTCCTTTTAAGTCAATCACATCTCCTGCGAACTGATTATCTAAACTTGGGTCTTTCCATTCGGCAGTTATACCATCTGGCAACTTAATAATAATATCACCATAATAAAGCGTATTTCCAATTGTCTGTAATGGCGTTACAACTTGTATTAGTGCGGCAGTCGAAATTCTGTTTTCTTCTTGAGATTGGACATTCAAATCCAAATGAAATCCTTTCTCTGCAAAAATATTTAGTAATATAATAAATAATATTTTTATTAAAACGTCCATAAGTATTCTCCACAAAACTTTTCTACAGATACCATTCCCAATTTAATAGAACGCTTGTATAAACTTATGTTAAAACAAGCGTTCTGACAGCTTTGCACAATAGGAAATTTCCATGATTTCGGTTTGCTTTCGCAAGCAATAAGACAGACAACTGCAAAGCCAACATTGGGCGAATGTCGTAATCTCGTAGCTTGCTGCATTGCAAATTTGATGCTTGTCAGCTTGTTGCGGCGGGATTATTGACTTATATTATAGGAAGATATAGCCTCCTGCTCTATTCCAAGCATAGTCTAAAGGTTGTTGACTTGCATTATATGATAAGAAAGCATCAAAATTGCATCATAACTACGTTTCAAGCACTTTCTAATTGCGAATTATAATCCGCTCTGCGCCTGTACAAGCTTTGATATCCTTCTCAGATTTTCTGTAAAAATCTCGAAATCGTTTTGGGCAAGTAATGACCACTTCTAAAATTGGTTCTTTTATGGACATTTGCTTTTCAGCCTTATCTTTGCGCACTCTGGCTATCACTTCCTTTAGATGTTCGCCAAATTCAATATAATTTTGTTCTTTTTTTCGTGTCTCCCACAACGTCTGATGCAATGAAATTTCTTTCTCATATTTCCGATAAAAATCTTGATAAATATATTCCGTAATGTAGGGCATATAGATGGCATACAATTTGAGAATCCCCAGCAAACTGTAGTAAATTGCTATTTGTCCTGAATACTGTTGTTGTGTTCCATGCTTTTTTGGTTGATATAATCGCTCTTTTACAATCTCAATATAATAATCACAAAAATCTTTCCAAAATAGGTTGTCTATTTCATGTCTTGCCTGACCAATTTCATAATCATTTAACAGCGCTATCGCCTTTAAAGTAGTTTCATTTACTCTCTGCAAAATCCATCTATCAACTGGAAGCAAGATAGATTCATCATACGCTTTTGGTTTTATAAAATTATCTAATTGTAAAATCGCAAATTTTGCAGCATTATAGAGCTTTTGTATCAATCTTTTTGAAATTTTTAGTTCGTCTTCACTAAAAAAAGTATCTGTTCCAAGCTTGCCGTTGGCTGCCCAATAGCGAATTGCATCAGCCGAATGCTTCTCAATCAATTCGATAGGAGTATCAGCGCTATTCTTTTTTGATTTGCTAATTTTCTCACCGGGTTTTGCCAGTACAAAACCGCTAATCATAATATCTTTCCAAGGTATTTTTCCAGTGTGATACAGGCTCTTAACAATCGAGTAAAACGCCCATGTGCGAATGATTTCATGTGCTTGGCTTCGCATTCCCATCGGAAGAATTTCATTGGAAATATCATTGTTTTCGCCATATCTAGCGTTAATGAGAGGCGTAACAGAAGATGTTGCCCATGTGTCAAAAACCGCATCTTCAGGAGTAAACACATTGCACCCACATTCACAGGGCTGTAATGGTTGACTTTCTATTGGATTGACTGGCAACTGCTCCTCCACAGCAAAAATAGGTTTTTTACAATCTCTGCAATACCAAACAGGAAATGGCACTCCAAAATAGCGCTGTCTTGAGATACACCAATCCCATTTTAAATTCTCGACCCATAATTTATACCGACTTTTCATATGAGTAGGATGCCAGTTGATTTCATCAGCCGCCTTGAGATATTTTTCTTTGTCTTTGAGCACATCAATATACCACTGTCTTGATGGTATCAGTTCAACTGATGTTCCGCATCGCTCATGGATGGCAATTATATGCTGAATGGTCTCCTGCTTAACAAGAAGCTCTTTTTCGCACAAGCATTTTATAATATATGCGCGCGCTTCTGTAACGGTCATTCCACCAATCAACGCCACATCTTCTTGTATTGTTCCGTCAGAAAGGATTATCTTTTTGTATGGAAGGCTATGCTTGTGACACCACTCAACATCCGTCATATCGCCAAAAGTCGCACACATTACTGCACCTGTTCCCTTTTCGATAGATACTGTTTCATCGGCCAAAACTGGAATCTCAAAATCATATAATGGCACACATGCATTTGTACCAATATATGAATTCCATCGCGCATCATCTGGATGTACAAAGATACATACACAACCGGCAAGTAGTTCTGGCCTTGTAGTAGCAATCAACAAATTTCCCAGCGGCGTAGTAAACTTTAGATAATTGAATGCAGTGTCACATTCCTTTGTTTCCAATTCTGCCTGCGCAATGGAAGTGCGACACTCAGTACACCATAACACAGGAGACTCTCGCATATAGGCTTTCTTATTTTTTGCCAGTTCAATAAATGATTTCTGCGATATTTTTTGGGACAAATCTGATATGGTTTGATATTGTAGTGTCCAATCTACACTAAATCCCAACCGCTTCCAAAGGCATTTAAATTCCTTTTCATACTTAGTGATTGTATTAATACACTTTGCTCGAAATTCACTGCGCGACAACATATTGGCATGGATATTTTCCTCTCGTTCAACCAAACGTTCTGTGGGCAGACCATTATCATCAAAGCCAAAAGGATAAAATACTTGATATCCCTGCATTCGCTTAAATCGCGCAATCATCTCTGCTTGTGTATAGGAAAATATATGACCAATATGCAATTTTCCGCTGACTGTTGGCGGCGGTGTGTCAATAGAAAATATTTTCTCCCCCTTTTGATAATTGTAAATTTCATGTTCTTCCCAAAATTTTTCCAGTTCTTTCTCCGTTTCCTGAAAATCATACTTTTTATCCATGTGGATACCTCCTATAAATTAACAATCTCGCGGCATTCGCAAATATCTGTTTCGCTCATTGCTCGCGAAAGTAAATTATTGCAAGCGTGTGAATTGGTAGAGATTAACAAAACGCATACACACGCAACAAGAATGCCAATGACATTCTTGAATTTACAAAACAGACAAAAAACGCCCTAAGCAAATATGCTTAGGGCGAACTAACATGTCCGTGGTACCACCTAAATTCAGAAAAATTTCTGCGCTCTATACGATGCGGGAATGTAACACACGAACTCCCATCTGCCCGCTTTTGCGGGCACTCAAATCAGGATGTGTGAAATTTTAATTTCACACGAATGTACTCATTCCGATATCGCTTCCCCTGATAACGGTGGGAATCTCCGTTGAAGTCTACTTAGAATTTTCTATTTGGAATTTTCTGTTCAATTCAAAGCTCAAAGGCTACTTCCACACTACCATCACGAAAGTTTTCACCAGCCACTTTCTCTCTGTTCATCAGAATAGTATGTACTCCTCCTCGTCAATGCTTTTTGTCTGTAATTGTTAGAATAAATTGTATCACAATATTTTTCTTTGTCAATCTTATTTTTCACACTCGTATCATTCGTTATCCCTTCTCTTTCTAACAGTCTCAGCTCCTGCTAAAACTTCTTTGTATCGAAAACATTCTTCTACATGGTCATTAATCATACCACATGCCTGTAAATGAGAATATACTGTCACTGACCCAAGATATTTGAATCCCCTCTTTTTTAAGTCCTTACTAATTGTATCGGAAAGTCCATTTCTTGCCGGCAAATTTCCTTTCTGATGTCCCATATACAAAATTATTTTTCCCTTTGAAAATCGCCATAAATATGCGCTAAATGTCCCAAACTCCGCACGAATTTTTAAAAAGCACTCTGCATTATGAATAATTGCTTCGATTTTTCTGCGCGACTGAATCATTCCATCGGTTTCCATAATTCTTTGGATATCCGTCTCGGTATATTGTGCTACCTTTTGATAGTCAAAGCCATCAAAACATTTCTCAAATATTTCTCTTTTCTGAATCATCATATTCCAGTTTAAACCGCACTGCATTACTTCCATCATCAAAAAAGCAAACTGTTTTCTATCATCATGCAATGGTACGCCCCATTCCTCATCATGATATCGCATCATTTTCTCATTACACATGCACCATGCACAGCGTTCCATACACAATATCCTCCCTATCGTTTCGTCTTTACACACAATAAATTTACCAACACAACCCCTTTTTTATCTCAATAATATGATAGCCCATCTGGGAAAACAAATCATATCCGTTTAGCACAATACTTTTGCGCGTCACAAACATATTCTTTTGTTTTGTAAAATAATCCAACAAAAACCCTGCCATTTTGGGCGCAACAATCTTAATACAACACTCTGTCTTCTCTTTGGATATTACAATACTCTCATTGTACAGCTCAAAACCATGCACCAATGCCAAACAAACATAGTTCTCCTTGGTCACGGCAATACTCTCATTCTCATTACCATAAGACACAACAATACTTTCGTTATATTGGCCATAAAGACTGGGAATTACATCTGGGAAAACAACAATTACTTTTGAAGTTTTATCCTCAAATGGGGACAAATATACTTTTGTGATATAATTATCAATCGTATACCACCATACAAACTTTTGTTGATTTACTGAGATTGTTCTAACTTTTCTTTTCATATAAATCTCCATTCTTGCCAAAATCTGCGAATTTGGGCGTAAGCACAAATTTGCCGTGTGAAAAATTTATTTTTCACACTAATTCCTCATTCTTTGAAAGCTTTCAATCACACAGTTCTTTCTCAAAAGCAAAACCATTTAGAAAAGTAAACGTCTTCTCTCGCTAAGATAGCACTTCCTCTTTTGCAATAACTACAAATCCATTTGCATTGTCTGCTGGAATAAGTGTGAGTCGCACCACTCCTACATTGCTTTCTCCTTCAAAATCAATATTATACTCCGCAACTGCATAAATACCACCCTCTCCCTCGTAGACAGTGCAGTCTACAAAGTGATACTGATAATCTGGAAAATCTGAAGTGCCAATATAATAATATCCCTCTTTATAAAAGAACGATGTCTGCCCCTTCTTCATCTCCTCAAATGAGGGTTTAAAATCAGGAAGCTCCTCCCCAAAAACCAGTCTTACATAAGATTGCACGTCCTCAAGACTTACTTTTACTACTGGTTCATCAAATCCCAAATCGTCGCGAGGTACTTTGATGATTTCTGCATCATCTTCCCACAACCCCGTATATGCCAAAAATAAAAAGTCCTTCCAAAACGCCTCGTCTTTCTTGTCATTGCTGTTAAAATCATTGACTGTCTTACAAATATATTCCAGAAATTCCTTTCCTGTCTCTGTCAACGCAAAATTGGCAACGTTATTTTCCTGTATAGCACCTTTCGTATTAGCAGCATTCTCTCCGATACGTGCTTCTCTTAGCCAACAAATATCTTCTTCTGATGGTGATTCGTAGGCTGCACATACCTTAAAATTTGACCGCGCTTCATCACATTCGTATGCAAAGTTAATTTGCAACATCCATTCTCCTGGGGTGACTGCAATCTGTTTCTGAATAGAAGTATCCTGCATAATTTCATCGCCTAACTTCTCAAAATGATAGGCACAATCTCCCTCTGGCGATATCACATCCACAATAACCTGTTCCTTATAGGGATAAAATTTTTTCCCGTTTGTAGCAATCAAATTAGAATAAGAAATCTCTAAGTTTACTACATTGTTCTCATGTACATAAAAAGCCCAATTCCCCCCTGTTACGATTGGACACATTGGCTTCTGAAATGCAGTATCGATACGAAAAATAATTCCCTGCCCAATATCTGTAAGCAATTCCTCTTTTGTCAGATAATACTCATACTTCTTTTCCTCAAATTTTTGTATGGTCTCTTGTTGCATTTCTAATTCTTTTGTTTTCATTATTTCTACTTTTTGTACATCTAATTCTTTTGCAACACTACTAAGCTTTGCGGAATTACCGCACCCTACGGACAACAAAACACATACAACTGATGCTATCAATAAACATTGTTTTTTCATATCGTTTATTCCCCCATCTGTTTTAATGACCTCTTGAAATTTCTCTTGCTCCTGCTTTTACCGCAGATTTTTTGTTATATGCACACAAATTAATCAATGTACCTCTTACAAATTTGCGCATATCTTATATAAAAATCTCCATTCTTACCAAAATCTGCGAATTTAATGTGAACTCTATTCACAATGCGTAAGCACAAATTTGCCGTGTGAAAAATTTATTTTTCACACAAACTCCCATGTCGCGGCTCTGCCGCAACTCAAATCCAGATGAGAAATGCCATATTTCAGGCATTTCTCGGTGTGAGACTTAGAACTTCTTCGCGAAGCAGCCTTGCTGCGAGTGGAAACTGCCACAGGCAGTTAGAAGTTCTTCTCACACTATCTTCTTGCACTATTAGATACAAAAGAATTTTATCAATCTATTTTGTTCCTGTGCAAAATCTTCTATTATTAAACTCAAACTTCCCACACCATTTTGGTGTGCTGAACCTTGAAAAACCAATACTTTAGCCCATAAAAAAGGCATAAACCACTTGCATGTGGTATAATTGAGTTGTCCTAAAACAATTACACAGCAAGGAGATTTATGCCATGTCAAGTATACCATATAATGTTGAAAACGGAAATGAAATTTCCAATTCTGTCTCAAATTTTATGAAAGAATTCCAAATCGGACAGCTTCTTTTCAAATGTAATGCCAAAAAAGTGAAGGGAATCCCGCTAATCGAAGTGTTTCGATATCTGTTCTGCCTCACTTTTTCGGATCGAAGTATGTATATGCAGAGGAAAACAGGTGTATTTGACGACTCTTTCTGTAAAAACACAATTTACTGTTTCCTCAATAATCCAAAGATCAACTGACTTCGTTTTACAACACTGCTTTCCGCCCGAATCATCAAGGTCTTCATGAAGCCCCTTACAGATGAAAACCGCAAGGATGTCTTCATTATAGATGACAGTCTCTTTGACCGTTCCCGTTCAAGGAAAACAGAACTTCTGGCGAAAGTCTTTGACCACTGCTCTATGAAATTCAAGTGCGGTTACCGCATGTTGACCCTTGGATGGTCCGACGGAAACTCTTTTGTTCCAGTCAATCACTGTCTGCTGTCAGCAGCTGGAAGAATTTACGTCCAGCTTTGTTCAAAGACTGCCAAAAGCATTGGAGAGTGGTTCCATAGCTACCTGATTACTATTTTGTGAGTTAAAGTATTGATTTTTCAAAGTACAAATCCCATTTTTAATGTGGGGAGTTTGAGTTAGTCATATCATAATCCCTTGCCACGCAATAAGCTTTACTAACACACTTCGCAAAAATCGTGGAATTATTACTAAATCACACTTTTCTCATATACAGTTTCAGTTGGTCATAAAAATTTTCCCTTGTTCCGGCCATGATTACAACTACCACCACATTTTCTAAATATTCCACTGTATATGCAAGTTCATAATTTGTCTTATTATAATAAATATCATACCCATATACGCCAGACAGATCTCCCATCTTTGCTTCACCAACAGTATAGTCTTCCCGAATTTTATCTACTGCAGCCTGATATAATTTTTTCAGCTTTTTGTCTTTCAGTTTCTTTATAAATTTTGCTGCAGGAGGGAGAAAACGAACCTCAGTCATATTTTCTCCTCCTTACCAAAAACATCCTCATAAGACACATATTCAGATTCTGAAAACGCAACTCTCTCTGCCTCTCCAATCATTTTCTCTACAGCCGGACGCACCTGACTTTGTGCCTGTTTAAAATGTTGAAGCAGTTCTTTACCGCTATATCCCTGTTCAATCAGATCCGCCAGTATCTGTTCTGCAAATTCCCCACCTGTATTTGTCTTTGCAGGGCGAATAACCAGTTCATTCCCCCGTACCATACATTCTGCTTCCGTATCAAATCCCAACATTGCAAAAAATTTTTGGGGAATTGTTATCTGTCGTTTTGCCGAGATACTCACTTTTTTCATTTCCATAGGAATACTACCTTTCATCATAGTCGCTGGCATATCTATGTCCTTCTTATCATATGCACATCAAAAAAAATATTCTTGGTTTCTTTGTATCTAGGATAATTGTATTTTTTTTTTTTCCATTTGTCAAGATCCACAACTCTTATATAGCCACAACAACTGTCGATATTAAGGATTATGAAACTAATATCCAGAAAAGAAAAAGAACCAGCTCATATTCTCCAACTGAGCTGGTTCTTTAAATTCATTAAACAAAACATTAATGATATTAGTTTTTTTGTGAAACCACCCTAAAATATTCTGAAACTTCAAACTCACCTTCTACGATTCCACGTTCAATTTCCAAAATATTTAAACCTACCTTTTTAAGGAATTGTAGGAAAATAAGTGATGCAGATTGCGCAGGATATTTCTTTGAGGATGTATGTCAAAAAACGTAGGCGTAGCGGGCTACGGCGAGGCTTTTTGGCATGCATAATCGGAGAAATAGCCAAGTCAAGATGCGTCAGTTATTTTTCTACAGTTCCTAAATAGCATATGTATCTCATTTTCATTTTCTACCGGAAATGACGCCATTTTTTCAACATATGTCGCAGATATTGCATCTATATCTAAATCAGGAAGTACATCCTTATTTTGAATATAGCGCTCTCTGACTTTTTGCATAAAATGCGCTCTCACCGAATCAGTTACCTCTCTCCCTTTATTTGGCCTGCCTTTCTTCAATGTGGTGATATAATAGCCACCTTTTTTAAGACCATTATATATGCCCATTAATGGTTTATCCTTATCAACAAAGCGCGATAAAAAAGCATCATTGATGATTATATCACATTTAAAGGGAAATTCCGAACAGACATCTTGGACAAATGTTTTCCAATCACAACCTAAAAATAATCGGGCAGCTTCTTTTCAAATGTAATGCCGGAAAAGCAAAAGGAATTTCGGTAATCGAAGTGTTTCGATACCTGTTTTGTCTCATTTTCTCGGAACGGATCATGTATATGCAGCGGAAAACCGGCATATTTGACGGTTCATTCTGCAAAAACACCGTTTATCGTTTCCTCAATAATGCAAAGATTAACTGGTTTCGGTTCACAACCTTACTTTCAAGCCGTATCATCAATGATTTCATGAAGCTGCTTACAGATAAGAGCCGCAAAGATGTTTTCATTATTGATGACAGTCTGTTTGACCGCTCCCGTTCAAGGAAAACAGAACTTTTGACGAAAGTCTTTGACCACTACTCTATGAAATTCAAGAGCGGTTACCACATGTTAAC
>CAJUAE010000074.1 GCA_910583965.1 uncultured Lachnospiraceae bacterium | reverse complement strand
CATAGATTTATGCGAAAGGGTTATTTTTTTATTGAGAACTTTCAACTCTCAAGTCCACATAAATAATAACTATCTCTATAAGGATATATCGAAGGACTTGTATTGCCTCCAATACATCCTGTAGGAACATATCTTACTCCAAAATATGACGAACTTATATCTGTCCATGATACTGCTTCTTTGAAAAAATATTCTGTTTTTGTTACTCCTGCTTTTGAAAATGTTCGCAATATCTGTCCGTCATTTTCCCAATTTACAACCTTTTCAAAATTACCATACCATTTTCTAAAAAACCCTCCCATATTACATGGAAACCATTTAAAATTTGTTTGATTAGGTTGTAAAGTCGTTTTATAATTAATATACATATTATCATATTCTATTTCAAACCAAGAACGTATAAATCTATCATTATCCCCTGTCTTTAATCCATATGTCGATTCTCCAAATTCTGTAAGACTGGAATAGTTAAACCCTTTAATCGCTTTTTCACTCACCCAATACGCCACTGGACTTCCTGGAATCTTTGTAAAATTATCTTGTACAGCCACATAACGTTTCTCGCCTGCAAGATACAACTCCTCTTTTCCCTTCTGTGTCGTTGGTTCAATCAATCTGCAATAAGTTCCTTTATAATTTTCCAGATGACTTTTTCGCATTACAAAACTGGTGGTCTGCACTACTTCTCCACCAATTTCTTCAAATGCTCTTGCCCCTAAATGTGCCATATTTACAGTATCTACCATTTGCAATTTCGCACGCAACTTTTCATAACTAGACAAAAACATCCATGCATGTTGTGTAATCATTGCCTGATACCTATTTTCTTTTAACATTTTTCCACAGCGTTCAATAAACACAGCAAACAAATCACTTTTACTATCAGGATAGTTCTTTTTTACAAATTCACTTAATTTTATATTCCCACTTGAAATTCCCATATACGGCGGATTTGTGACTACCACTTCATATTTTCTTGCCATTGTTTCACCAATGGCAATTAGTGTTTGCAATCTCTCTTTTGTCTTTTCTAATCCCATGGTATCTAATGATAACTGTCCTGTAACATTATCACTCTCCACAAATGTGCGAAGTAATTCCCAATTATAATTCTCTACATTCAAGATAGATCCATACTCTTTAGCATCTTTAAATGTATCAAGTAACTGCTCTATCTGGTTCAAAGCGTCATTTTTCTCTACCTCATTCAAACCACTCCCAAAATATACAAGTTCATTTCTATTGATAGTATTACTCTCCTGTACAGAATACACATGACAAGGTGTCTTTGATGAGAGAATCCGTCGATTATATTGCCTTGCTTTCATCATAATGGCAAAGTACGCCATCTGATATGCTCTATCATCAATATCTAAACCATAGAGATTCTTTTCAAGAATACTTCTTGCAGCATCTCTTTGAGAATATCCAACCGACTCATAAATCTGCATCAGCACTTCAAAGGCATAGACAAGAACATGTCCACTACCCATACAGGGGTCAATAAAATGCAAGTCTTCCGGGTTTAGCCTTGCATACTCTCTATGTATCGCATCAAGTTTTGTTTGAACTGCTGATTCTTGTTCTGCCTCCTCCAAATAATATTTCCATTTGGATTGCAACAGCTCATTTGGGTGTCCCTCCACCCACAGGCGACCAAGACTGTTTTCCACCATGTATCGAACAATCCAATCTGGCGTAAAGAGTTGTGTCACAGCAGGAATTTCCTCTTTTGTAATTTTTCCGTGTTTTGCAAAGGCTTCATTTTTGGGCTCTGTATTATAATATTGATACAGCCAACCAATAATCTCTACTTGGCCGCCTTTCTCAATATTGAAATCATCTTCCGAGATATCATTTATCAAATGACAGACAACCCCGTCTTTGTCAATTACAGAGATATTTAACAAAAGTTCTGTATAATCTGCTGTCTTTTCAAACAATGCTGGAAGAATTTCGTTCAATGCATTACATTGTTTGATAAATAGTAAGCGAAAACAGTCATCTAAGTTATTTTCATTCTTTAATCGAATAATTTCTTGTTTCTCTTTCTCTGTAAAAGATAACTCTGCATCAAATGGAAATGTCACCAAATCAGGCTCCATCTTGCCACTATCAGATGACAATACACGAATATGTGACGGAAGATAATCATTAATCTCCATAAAGCGCACTGCAATCAGACGATTAAACCATGTATACGCCACTTCTTCTATAATATATTTATACGCCGTCTGATAGTTTGTCTCTTTTGCTTTCTGATTGATAATCTCTACAAGATTTCTGCGCTGTCTGATTGCTTCCCCTGTAATCACATATGGTTTTGTCGTTCCAATATTATAAAATTCTGTTTCTTTTGTTGACTGTGGTAATGCAGCGTGTATCTCCTTGGATGTAATTCCCATAAGTCCTGCTTTATATTGGATATCTGCAATCAACTTGTTTCTTGCCCAGATTGCAAAATTCTTAATTGCTGTTTTATTCATACAAACTCCCATCTGCCCGCTTTTGCGGGCGTACTAAAAACCACTCTTATATCCATATTTCAGATTATCAAGAATCCCTTCAAAATCATATGAATCCACCAAAAACAGTTCTAATTTGTCAAATATAGCACAAATCCCATGCTCAATCGACAGCCTGTTATGTTGGTAAAAAGCTAATCCTAAATACACTTTGTCTTTAAAACTTTTTACATCAATACAAGGCGTCATTCCCAAATATGGGTGCATTTCCTCTTTTGTTGCAAACATAATTCGCTCAGATTCACCTGTTTCTTCATTCCAGACATCTAGTAATGGATTTTCACTATATTCCTCGAATAAATTTTCTAAAAGTTTGTCATATAGCTCCTGAAAATGTTGTTTTATAAAATCCAGCTCACCATAAAAATTTTCTGAGCCTTTTTGATGTAACCAATACCGTGCCTTCATCTCAACTGTACCATACAGCTTAGAAGACCATTTTACTTGAATAAACCCCACATCTTCTCTTTCGTCCAATTCCATATGGCTTACCTCTTTTCTATTAATAGAATGCAAAGATATCTTAAATGCACTCAATCCATGACACGCCATTAAATGTATTCCATGCCACAGTAGACCACTGATATTCTATTTTTAAGAAAATATTATCATAACAAGAATCTCTGTCAAAAATCAGGAACAGCTCTGCATAATAGCCATCTGATTTTCTGCACTCCTGCTCATACTCTAAAAATTCCAGTCCATAATAATCGAGTTCTTGAACAGTTTCCACGCTGCGAACATTCTTATTATCTTTTATAGCTAATGTGCACTCTATAATTTTAGGTTGAAACAATTCGATTCTTCCTGCTCCTGATTGATACGCCTGTGAAAATGGATTTTGTGGATGTTCTCGTAAAATCTCCATCCATTCCATCTCAAAAATCAGACAATTCTCTGCATAGTACATATGTGCGCAATCACAATCATGCAGATAAACATATTGCAAAGTATTTTTACTAATATAGGTATACTCTTTTTTCATTTATTCTCACTTTCTCCCAATCGAATAGGGAAGATTTTTTCCCTTACTCGCGCGCTGGACGCAGGGCACTTTTGCCGCATATTTTCTTTCCACGTCCATGTGCATAAAAAACATTCCAATATACTCCCTCAATTGCAATATATCAGATGTGAAATAGCTCCCGCCTCTATAGGCAGTGCGCAACTTATTTGCATCAGTGGCAAAATTCAATCCCCTATCTAATATGTCTCTGGCAGATTGCAAAAGAATGTATCATGTTGTGCATGACGCGCGCTTCGCAGCAGGATTGTTGATAGCATTCTTGAAATAATCATGTAAATAAGACTTCTTTGTCTTGCTACCTTATTAATACTATACAGGAAAACATATGCCAACACAATGACGGAAATAATATTTACTTCTCTGTTAAATATAAAGGTTACAATTCACACAAAGTCATTATAAATGAATCCGAAATCTGGCGTAGGTGTGGATTGTAACATATAAAAATACCAATGCGTCTTATAGACGCATTGGTAAAGGCGCATGAAACCAGCCGCTTTTCTGGTCAATGTCATAAAGTCCTTCATATCCATATTTATGAATTAGATAATCCCATCCTGATTTTGTAATGTACGCTTCAAGTATTTGACAGTAATCAAACAGTTCTTCTACCTTGGAAACCTGAGACAAATCTTCTTTTATGTACTCCCTAAAATTTTGATTTTGCACAAAAGGATAGTGATAAAATGCCAACATAATGCAACCTCTTTATAAATTATTCTCTCTCTAAAATTCCACATTTACCACATCATTTGCATCCAGTTCTGCAAGCAGTGACACCTTTAATTGCTCTATGTATTTCTCAACATCCGCTGCGCTTTCTATGCGCCATGATGCAGTATGCGTCACATTTTTCATGGTGATATTCTTGGTTTTTTTAACAGGTACTTTTACAGTGATATCAATGGTTTTACTATTTGGATTCTTTTTCTTTTCTTCCTCCTCTGCCTTTCTCCTTGCAATTCTGGCATCCATCGCATCCATTTCATTCAATAGACGAATTTTTAATGCCTCCGCTTTATCCGCATAACTTCTCAAACTAGAGACATTATTGCACTTTTCTGCTCCGCTGCTAATCTCAAGGAACAATTCCATATATTTTGGTTTCTTTTCTACCACATACTCCTTTGTGTCGACAATTTCTACCACTCTGTCTTTTGCGGCTTCAATCGACTGCATTACTGGTGCTGATGCGGCTTCTAATACTTTTGAATACGCATCCATAAACTTCTTGCGAAGCTCGGGAAGCTGTGGAATATCTCTATATGGCATCTCTTTTTTGACAATTGCACTCATCTGCACAACAATTTTTTCAAGTTCTTCCTCTACAATATACGTCTTGCTGTCATCATAAATTGCAAGCATATCGAGCGCTCTCATAAAAATCTGTTGCTGTTCTCCACCAAAAAAGGTCTTGACAGGCTCATAGTCCTCAGCGTAGTCTATAAAATCATCTTGATGCTTGGAAACATACGCATAAAACTCTTTTGGGTCAGAAATTTGTATCACAGAAAACAACAATTTTTTGCCTTCGGTAATTACTTTTTTTCCTGGATATGCATAATGCTGATAATTGATTTCCAGCCTCTCCATTTCCTCTATTCGCCTTTGTGAATAGTTCTGAAAATTACGCATATTAGTGTCTTCGTCTTCTGATGCTACAGATGTTCCAAACAGTTCTTTTACAACTTTTTGTACCACCTTCTTATCCTTTTCAGATACATGGATTCTCACTTCCATTAAAAGCTTATCTACATACTGTTTTTTTGTAATATAATCTGCAATTTCATCGCCAGATTTATTCATTCGCGTTACAACTGCCCCATTCACTGTAAAAGTCAAGTCACCACGCCAAAATAATCTTGCAACTAACCAATAAATATCATCTTCAGAAAAGCCATAAGGTGCACTCATAAAGCGGTCTTTTATTGTTTTCATAGAAGTTTTAATATGGATGTCGGTATTGCCTTTCATATAATTTAATACATCATCAAGCGCATGAATGTTTGGCTCTATCTCGCCCTCAAGACGCAAACGAACCTGATTGCTTGTTTGGAGCATCTTGCGAATAGCCCCCTCATCCATTGCGACATTAATATAGGACAGTTTGTGATAAACTGTCTCAACAAGGCGGCCAATCGCTTCGTTGATGCGCCCTGTCACTTCTTTTGCAGATAAATGCGCCACATCACCATTCACATAGATTGTTGCTTCCCGCAATCCTTCTGTTAGATAAAGTTTTGCATTCGCATTGCGCTCCCGCATTTCCACACGCTTTGCTTCTTTGATTGTCTCATACTTTATAAGCTGTGATGATGTATTTAGCCGCAAAAACTTCTCAATCTTTAAGCAAGTCATCAATTCATCAAGAAATGCGGAATCATTTGGCAAAAGTACAATCACTTCTTTTCCTGTCCCTGACATCATACGAAGCGTTGCATCATCATTTCCACCTTCATACCATGGAGTCAAGATATGTACCCCCACATCATAATTCTGATTGTATTTATAAGGTTTATCATCTACTGTCTGATTCAACGCAAATGTATATCGACCATGAAATGCAGGATTGCCAGCGGGCGCAGGATAACGATACCGTTTCTCAATAAAGATATCTTCAAAAATCATTTCAGATACTTTGCCAATAACTTCTGACATCTGCACATTCTGACTATCAATCTCACGATTAATTTCTTGTTCTTCATTTGTCAGAAACACATAAATGCCACCATTTTTTTGAATCAGCATCTGCTGCTGAAGTATTTTTAATGCTGCCTCAACTTCATTTTTCAAGACAATGCGGTCATTATCAATATTACAAATCATAAGACTTGTAATATTATCCACGTTGGCCTCAATCTCAAGTATGTATTTAATCATAAAAAGCGTTTTCAGTACATTGATAGCAAATACATTGGAAGTTTGTTTTTCGGGGTTAATCTTACTATTATCATAAGCGCGAATAATAACACCTCTATGACTGTGATCAAGGAAGTTCTCCAAAGCATCATAGAACCGATGAAAGGGTACAATTGCGCCCGCCGACTCTCGCATAATCTGAACTGCCGACTCTTTAAAAAGCGCAAGCATAGAGCGTTCGCCTTCCGATAAATGCTTGCCAGATGCGCCATGTGTACGAATGGAAGTCAACACACTTGCAAGAAGCTGAAACTGATATGGTACAAATGGATAGCATAATGCAAAATCATTTTCATCGGTGTAAAGTTTCTTCTCCACACCATCATTAAATACAACTAGATTCTTAATAATCGTTACTTTCTGTTCATAAAGAAGCCGCAAAGTCTGGGCACCAATATCATTCTTCTCCAATACTCGTTTCTTAATTACTTCATCTACATTTGCAGAAGAAAGTGCCAGCCTTGTCGCAAATCGTCCTTGGATTTTAGAAAAGTCATTGCCCTTGACTTTCATAATGGAATCCACATCCTGTTGGCTTGTCACTACAACCCATGCTTTCCCTTTACATTCCTTGGAAAGTTCCTCTCTCACTGTCTGAAGGTTTAGCATTAAATTAGAATCATCACCAATGTATTGTCCAACTTCATCCACCATAAACACAACATGATGATTATTCCCTCTTTTCTCTATATAAGACTTTACACGTCTTGCAAAATCCTCAATACTAATGCGATAGGTCTCTGTCGCCCTTTCGCACCAATTTCTTGCAGCTGCCTCACTCATAAAATCAATCTTTACAAGTGCTTCTACCACATCATCTTGAATAAAATCAAACTTATGGCGTGACTTTTCCCATTCAGAACCATATTCATTCGCAAATACTTCTTTAAATAGCTCATATTTATCTACTTCCATAAGCTGACTTTCTAAATCTGCAAGATGGGGCAAATTACCACAAAGTCCTCTCATCTCGTTAAACACTTTTAGAAACACATTGACAATTGCATCCTTATTCTGTTTGCTGTTGCTATCGCTTTTTGAATCAATGTTAAAAAGTACCACATCCGTTGGCGTATTCGCTGCTAATTTCATATTGTCCAACACTGTCTGATTCAATATTTTATGGTCTTGTTCAAAGAAATCAATTGCCCTTTTTCCATTAATTTCTTTATTGTCAAGAATATAGGACAATATTTTTAAAAAGTGAGATTTACCACTTCCAAAAAAACCAGAAATCCACACTCCAATTTCATTTGTATTGCCCACAATCCCTTTCTGATACGCTTCAAAAAAATCTGCAAAATGCTTCTGTAATTCTCTAGTTACTACATATTCTTCAAGCTCTTGTACAATTCCTGTCTCCTCGCCTTGACCTACAATAATAACGCCCTGAATCTCTCGGTCTATCGGTTTGGCAAACATATCTTTTATCTGCATCCGAATCCTCCATTCTCACTATTCTACAATTAAACCAGCCGAAAAGCTCTATAATAATTATCATCTTTTATCTCATTGAACAAAATTAATTCCTGCTCGTTATAATTTCCTGGAAAAAACATTACCACAGGAACACGCACAAATGCTTGATGCAAGTTATTGAGCACTTTATGAGAGCGCAAAATAGGAAAACATTTTCCAACTCCCGTCAGAAAAACTACTGCATTCTCGGGCGTATTTTCTTTGATATGCTGTACAATATAACTGTCATCATCATTTATCTTCATCGCATTGCTAACTGCTTTTGTAATGCGCTCTATGCCCTTTTTCTTTTCAAACTGATAGCAGTTCTCCATAAAATCATTTTCTTCAAGAAAGTCAATGATAATATCATACAAATCAAAGACAACTAACGCAAATTCCTCCCCACCTTTGGAATTTCTATTTTGCATATATTGAATGCGTGCACGAACTTCTAGCTCTCTCTCTGGTGGATAATCAAATATCCAATAATTTACCTCATTTGCCCGACCGTTATTTTGCCGAAAGGAAGGTTTATAAACCACTTCCTCCATCTTGTCAAGACGTTCACTAAAATCTATCATTTTATTATCCTGACGGCTTATAAGCCGTTTCACTCCTTTCCTTATTATCCTTTAGAAACTGTAAAAATTCTTTTTATAATTATAGACACACGCTACCGAACTCCCTCCAACGCCTTAACAACTTGTCCGTATCCATAATCTTCTAACCAATACTTTAATGTTGGGTCAAGGATTGGTTTTAATATCTGACGCTCTGTCCTTCTTGTCTTATCATCAAGAATACCCGCTTCATAAAGCTGTGCCTTATAGCTTCTTCCAAGCCTTTGTAGTGTCTGTTCTGTCCACTTCGCCACAACTTCATCCTGCGCCTGCTTATTCTTAAAAAAGATACGAATATCTGCATCTGTAAGCACACTTGTTCCAATAATCATTTTTTCTCTGACAACCTCATACATAAAATCAAAAAATAAAGTATCGTGAACAAAACTTCCTGTCAATGCATACAATTTTTGCGTCGCTATATCACTTTCCATAAAAAGCGCATAAAAACTTGAATCAAGATTTTTAATTCGCGCAGTTAAAGTAGACTGAATTATTGTCGCCCTTGCTGGTGTCGACGCGCCAAATATATTTTGCTCGATGCTGAGCGCTTTTATTTCATCAAATGTTCTTCCCTGTGCCAACAGTTGAACTTCCTTGCGAAATTCCATAAACCACAAGGAGAATTTTACAGCTCCCGCACTATATTTATTCCTTTTCAATCAACCATTCCTCATCTTTCTTTGGACTTATTTGTTCACCCTTTAATTTTAAGTATACAATAAATTAGCCTATTCACATCACCAGTTTACAACTTTTTAAAATTTACTCTACTTGCCATTTAAAATGTAATAAATATGCACTTTATCGCTTGTAAAATATAAGAAATTTGAATATTTATTCAATGTAAAACCATAAAAATATAACTCTCACAAAAACTTGTAAACTGCTGAAAAATTTGTAAACTGCTGTATCATAAAAGTATATCATAAGTAAACGTTTCAATAAAGTAAAAAAACAAGGATGAACTTCCTATTCACCCTTGTTTTTATCGCAATTCAACTTTATTCTTGCTTCTGTTTATTTCTATATCATTTTAAACACATAATATTTTATGTAAAAATTCTCTTGTTATTCTTTATGCAAACGGATTCTCTGTTGGATATGGCAAAGACTTTGGCTGGTTGTAATTTAAGTCTTCAACAGGTACACCGATATACTTAAATACTTCAAACAATGCCTTTCCAAAGTGTCCGAATGCCACCGCTCCATGATGTGGATAATTCTTCTCAAGTAACACATGACGATAGAAACGCTGCATCTCAGGAATTGCAAACACACCAATCCCTCCAAACGATTTTGTGGCTACTGGAAGAATTTCGCCCTGTGCAATGTATGCGCGCAACTTACAGTCAGCTGTAGATTGCAAACGATAAAATGTAATATCTCCCGGAATAATATCGCCCTCAAGAGTACCCTGTGTAACTTCTTCTGGAAGTGTCCTTGCCATAATCATTTGATACTTCATGCTGCAAGAGCTCAACTTCTTGGTATTTGTATTTCCACAGTGGAAGCCCATAAATGTATCATTGTGTGTATAATGAAACTTGTCCTTAATTGACTCATTGTACATATCTGCTGGAACAGTATTGTTGATATCAAGCAGCGTAACTGCATCTTGGCTTACACAGGTACCAATAAACTCACTTAGGCATCCATAAATATCAACCTCACAAGATACAGGAATGCCCATACCTGTCAGGCGGCTATTTACATAGCAAGGAACAAAACCAAACTGTGTCTGGAACGCAGGCCAGCATTTTCCAGCGATTGCAACATATTTGCGATATCCTTTGTGCGATTCCACCCAGTCAAGCAAAGTCAACTCATACTGTGCAAGTTTTGGAAGAACTTCTGGTTTCATATTGCCCTTGCCAAGCTCGTCTTCCATCTCTTTTACCTTTGCTGGGATTCTCTCGTCGCCATCATGTTTCTTGAACGCTTCAAAAAGGTCAAGCTCGGAGTTTTCTTCAATCTCAACACCTAAGTTGTAAAGCTGTTTAATCGGAGCATTACATGCAAGGAAATTGAGTGGTCTAGGGCCAAAGGAGATAATCTTCAAATCATTCAACCCAACAATCGCTCTTGCAATTGGCATAAACTCATGAATCATATCCGCACATTCCTCTGCTGTTCCCACTGGATACTCAGGAATATATGCCTTAATATTACGAAGCTTCAGATTATAGCTTGCGTTCAACATACCACAGTATGCGTCGCCACGTCCGCCCACAAGGTCATTTTGTGTTTCCTCTGCCGCTGCAATAAACATAGAAGGGCCATCAAAATGCTTTGCAAGCAAAGTCTCTGAAATTTCAGGTCCAAAGTTTCCAAGATATACGCAAAGTGCATTGCAACCTTCCTTCTTGATATCTTCAAGCGCTTGCACCATATGAATCTCACTCTCAACGATACAAACAGGGCACTCATAGATGCCTTCCATACCATACTTATCTGCATACGCTTTTACTAATGCCTTTCTTCTGTTCACAGACAAACTTTCTGGAAAACAGTCACGGCTCACCGCTACAATACCTACTTTTACTTGTGGTAAATTGTTCATTTTGAAATCCTCCTTATTTTATATCTAGCCTATCGAAACCTCTTTTCCTTCTATATACTTTTAAAAGTTCCCATAGTCTATAATTCAGCATATTAAGTTGAAACATTGCGGCATCTTTCCACTATTACTCGCTTTAAAAGACAGACCATTTATCGCTATTGTCAAATCACTGCCCTCGCTATATTGTGCTCGTGCACGCTTATCAACTAATTTCATGATAGTGTGTATTCCTTGAAAAATCAAGTGGAACTTTCATAATATTTTAATTTCGTCAAAATAGATTAATTTATGTTGTGTTTTATGTCTAATATGTACATCTATATTAGAGTCGTGTGCTCGAGCAATGTTCTACTTGCTTTTTCTATCGAAAAACTTTATACTGATGATAATATATTAGATATGGAATGACTTCAGTGCGCAACTTATTGGTATCGGTGGTGGGATTCAATCTTCCATCTGATATGTCTCTGGCAGATTGCAAAAACGCGCAGAAGAATGTATCATAATGTGCGCTTCACAGCCGGAACGTTAACGGCGTTTTTGAATATAATTGTATTTATCAAACATTGAAACTACAAAAGAAACAAATTGATGAAAAGAAAAAATAATGTCTGAACCAAGACAAACAAATTGCCAATCACATAACAACACATCATTGGAGGACTATACTATGGCAACCATAAAAGAAATCGCTGCGCTTGCTGGTGTTTCTCGTGGGACTGTTGACCGCGTACTTAACAATCGGGGTGCTGTCAATCCTATCACCGCCGAAAAAGTAAGAGAAATCGCAAAGGCACTTGACTATAAGCCAAACAAAGCTGGACTGGTGCTTGCCGCCCAAAAAAAGAAGGTAAAGCTCGGTGTTATTCTCTTTTCGACAGACAATCCTTTTTTTGCTGATGTGTTGAAAGGAGTAAATGAAAAAGCGCAAGACTTGGCTGGATATAACTGTTCTGTCCTTGTCAAACAAATCCCTATCAATGTAGATACGCAACTGCGCGCAATTGATGAACTACTCCGAGAAGAAGTAAGTGGAATTGCCCTTGCTCCACAAAATGATGAACGTATCCGTCTGCGCATCAACGCACTTTGCGAACAAGGGATTCCTGTTGTAACTTTAAATACTGATATTGAAAATTCCAAGCGCATCGCCTATGTTGGAAGCAACTACACCAAAAGCGGCAAAACTGCTGCTGGTCTATTAAGGTTAATGACACATAATATCGTTCAAATAGGAATTATCACTGGTTCTTCAGATATCCTCTGTCACACGGAACGTATTGCTGGATTTACTGAAGCCTTGAGACCATATCAAAAACAGATGCAAATCGTATCGATTGTTGAGACACAAGACGATGAAATTGAAAGTTATGAACAAACTTCGCGTCTCCTAAAAGAACATCCTGAAATTAATGCGCTCTTTTTTGCGGCCGGAGGTGTGTACGGCGGCTGTCGTGCGATAGACTCCCTTGGCCTAGCTGGACGGTTACGCACAATTGCCTATGACAAAGCTGACACCACAGAGCATTTTCTACAAAGAGGAATTTTATCCGCAGTCATCTGCCAGCAACCGCGCATTCAGGGACAGAAACCGCTTGAACTGCTTTTTAATTATCTTACTTCTGGAGAGTCCCCTGACAAAGAATGCTATTACACAGCCGTTGATATTCGTATCTTAGAAAATATTTAAAAACATTGTTCTACTCCCATTCTATTATTTTCATGTCATTGTCCTGTGCGGGTTCATACCCCATAATCCAATTCGGAATCTCACAGCATTTACAAAGTTGAATTACATGTGAAATCAGTCTGTTGAGATTCTCTCTCAATGCATTTAGTTCCAGAGAACGCAATTGTTCTTCTGGAAAATTCAGCGTAAGTTCTGCTTCTTTTTGGTCGCTGCTAATTAAAATCAAAACATCTCTTAATTCAATCCCAATTTGAACTTTTTTAAGATAAAGAGTGCATGTCCCACATACCTTAAAATAAATCTCCAAACTTTTTATCTCAGCATAAGTAATATTCTTGTTATTCTCTTTGTCAAAAAAATAGGAGGATATAATATCTGTCTTATCGAATATAATATATCCTCCAACAATATGGTCCAAATAACTTTTATTGACGTTTTTTAAGATTATCTCCAAATACTCGATACTATCATCTCCCGTATTCTATATACACTCTCAGATTTGTATCTGGTCTCGAACTCCTACTTTTTTCAGTATTTTTAAATTATTTTAGAACAATTTCAAGAAGATTATTTCTTTAAATTAGACTTTTGCAATCTTTTTGATAGCGTCAGTTTAAGAAATTTTTATCTCTGTCAGCAAAGATTTTCACTTCTATCAATGCGTGGTAAAAACAATACAATTTTGTCTTAGTGGGTGTACAATCTTCGACTAAGATAACCTTGCAAAATTATCGGCATGTAAATTAGCTTTATATTCGCTGGACACATATCGCAGCAAGACATTCTTAAATTTTATATCATATCCATCATTGAACGCAACAACATAATATGATATTGCTCATCTTGTATAATTCGTTCCAACAGTGCAGTCACATACTTGTCTTGAATCATTCTAATATGCATATTATATTGGTTGATTGCCGCCTGTTCACTCTCCAAATCCGCCTGTAACATTTCCCCAATCTTTTCTGGTAAAGTTAGGCACTGTGGAGACCACATCCATTGTCGTCCTCCAGACTGTCTGGTAACAAAACTGATGTTTCCTCCTAGCAGTGCAACCAGCTCTCCCAATTTCTGCATATGCATCATCTCCGCCATTGCCATTCCAAGAATCGTTTTGCTCATTGGACAGCGCTCACAGAACATGCGATTCTCATTGTTAAGATACTGCATAATTGCAGACATCTCAGATACCATTCCACAATAACTAATGCTGATTAAGTCTGCATATACCTGATTCTTTTCGCGCACCTGAACTGGTGGATAAGGCAAATCCATCATTGCTGGTTTGACTCCTGAAAAATCACAGGTACTCACAATTCTTTTCCCAATATCATCCATAAATAACACACCTTAATTTGCACAATAATCCTTAATATCCAATATATTAAATAAACTACCTCTCCATGCATCCTTTTTCGCAATACATTTTTTCAATCTCTTTGCACTTAATCTTACATAAAACTTTATTGCTTACTATACGCAAATTTGCAAACTGACCCTTTATATTTTCTAAAAATTGTATCTTTTCATACTGACACTTTTTATATATAGTGTGATTATTCGTTTATTTAGCTCTTATTTATCTGCTTTGACGGGCACTCAAATCAGGAAGGTGAAATCTCTGATTTCACACAAACCGCGAAAGGATATTTTAAATAATGAAAAAAATAGCACTCATCAATGACTTGTCTGGTTTTGGAAAATGCTCGCTGACTGCGGCAATTCCTGTAATCTCTATTCTTGGCATACAGGCATGCCCTCTGCCAACTGCTGTTCTATCTGCACAGACAGGTTTTTCCAGTTATTATTGTGATGATTTTACAGACAGAATGAACTACTTTACAGATGAATGGAAACAGATGCAAGAATCGTTTGATGGTATTTACTCTGGTTATCTTGGAAGTGCCACACAAATGCACAATGTTCTCTATTTCCTAGAAAATTTTCATACAGATAACACACTTTATCTTGCAGACCCTGTTATGGGCGACAATGGGCGGCGTATTCGCATCTTTACAGATGAACTTTTAGATTGTATGAAAGAATTGACTCGACACGCCAGTATTATCACTCCAAATCTAACAGAACTATGCCTACTTGCTGGTATTGACTATGCTGCTTTAACAAAACATGCCTTTGATACAGATTATTTATCTTATGTGGAAGATACCGCTCGAAAACTCCTTCCGCGAGCACAGACAAATCAGACAATTGTTATTACTGGTATTGTGCGCAAACAAGCAAAATGCGCCTTTGTGGGAAATCTTGCAGTCACAGCAGAACACCACTACTACTTAGAAACCCCCTATCATGGAGAAAGTTTTTCAGGGACTGGCGACTTGTTTGCCTCTGTCATAATAGGAAGCCTTGTCAATGGACACACGATTGAAAATGCAATGGAAAAAGCAGTTCATTTTTTAGCTCCTGCTATCGAAGAAGCTTCTCAAGATAATATTCCTAAAAATCATGGTATTTGTTTTGAGAAATACTTGCATTTATTATTGTAATATTTTAATCAGAAAGGAAATTCATCCATGACATCACACACATTGCCTAGAACGAGAAAAAAGGAAGAAAAAAGAGAAAACAAACTAAAATATCTGACAGTCACAGGACTTATGACAGCGATGATTACTGTTATGACAGCTTATATTTGCCATATTCCGACAGGCATCAATGGAGGATATATTCATTTTGGTGACTCTGTTATCTACCTTACCGCAACATTACTTCCCACCCCTTATGCACTGGCAGCGGCAGCTATCGGCGGCGGACTTGCCGACCTGTTAACCTCTCCTATATGGGCACCTGCTACAATCCTTATTAAAATGATAATCGCACTTCCTTTTACTTGTAAATCAAGAAAGATTATCACACCCCGAAATATCGCCGCTTCCATCATTGCATATTTTATTTCAAGTATTGGTTACTTTTTTGCAGAATCTTTGCTCTTTGGCACACAAACCGCGCTGATTTCTTCTATATCTGGCAATTTGATACAATCCGGTGGGAGCGCAATCTTTTTTATTCTATTCGGAATTGCGTTTGACAAGACCCATATCAAAACAAGATTGATATCAGGAATTGTAGAAGAATAATTTAAGAAAGGACAATTCACTATGGCTGAAATTTTGTACACTTACAAAAACCAAGTTTACGCCAACATTACAAACCGTTGTGATTGTAATTGCACTTTTTGCGTCCGCTCATCAAAAGCTTCTGTTGGTGATGCTGAAACTCTATGGCACAAAGCGGAACCCACACTCGAAGAAATCAAAAAGGCAATTGATAACTTTGACTTTACTGATTATAAAGAACTCGTGTATTGCGGCTATGGAGAGCCTACTTGTGCACTTGATAACCTCCTTGCAAGCGCAGCTTATGTCAAGGAAAAGCACGCTATCTCCATCCGCTTAAATACAAACGGACTTGGTAATCTCTACCATAACCAAAATATTGTGCCCGCGCTTGCCGCGGTCATTGACAGTATCTCCATCAGTTTAAATGCACCTACCGCAGAAAAATATGAATCTATCACAAGACCACAATTTAAAAATGCATATCCGGCACTGCTAGAATTTGCCTCTCTGTGTCAGAAAGTATTTCACCATACACAATTCTCCATTGTTGATGTACTGCCTGCTGATGAGATTGCTGCCTGCCAAAAAATTGCCGATGAAAGAGGCATTTCTCTGAAAATCAGGAAATACGCTTAAAAAATCTTGTTTGCTTTTATAGACGCGAACTCCCATCTGCCCGCTTTGGCGGGCGTACAAACACAAAAACATTCATTAATATTCCCTTGCTTACATTCTACTCCAAAGATAACTATATGCTTGTGTCCTTGCTGCAAAACGCGCTGTCTTTAACAATTCTTTGAGTTCTGCTTTGGTATACCATCCTGGCTCAATTTCTTCTACTGTGGAGGTACTTGGTTTAAAATTTCCTCGTGCCTTCCCTACCACACAGACATTAATCTCATTGCTAAAACCAACCGCACTATAACTTGCTCCAATAAAATCGTCAATTTCATACAGCTCCAGTCCTGTTTCCTCCCATAACTCGCGCTTAGCACTCTCACAAGGTTCCTCCCCCGCATCAATCAGTCCTGCTGGAAAATTATAAACCCAATCGCCAACTGCCAGGCGAAACTCTTTATTGAGGAGCAGTTTTTCACCGCTCTCATCCGTTGCAATAATGACAACAGAATCTGGTTTGCTGCCATTTAGTGCCTCAATGGAATCCAATGCCTTATTGCGGCTGATAATCTCATATATTTTCTCTTGATGATCTACTGTTTCATACGCAATATCATAACGTGTAATAAACTTTCCTTCTTCTTTTTTTGTGATTGCCTTAAATTGCATTTTAATCCTCCATACCGCCTTTGGCAGCTCAAATAGACTGTGTGAAACTTTAATTTCACACTAATTTCTCTCCCATTTTTATTTGTTTTCACTAAGTATTTTTTATAAGTATTTCTTAATAGTTCCTTGTTCTACTATTTTTTTCCCCAGTAGCGTTATTGCCTGTCGTGGACAAATATTAACACAGCAATAACACATTGTACACTGATTTGATGCCTTTGCAGTATTTTGCTCAATATGTATATTTTTCATCGGACATTGTGTTACACATTTTCCACAGCCAACACACTTTTGCGCATCTATTTTTAGCTTATCTGTATAGTATTTTGTTTTATTTTGAACCTCTCACGACTAAAGTCGTAAGATTCCTGTTTCATAGACTTC
>CAJUAE010000073.1 GCA_910583965.1 uncultured Lachnospiraceae bacterium | reverse complement strand
CTATAAATTCCTTGATTTTTTAAGGAAAATCACTTGACAATATAGGGAGGAAATAAATGTTCGAGAATAAAGCGTTATTTTAACTTAATGATCACTTTTTTGATTAGTGGGTTATGGCATGGTGCAAATTGGACATTTTTATACTGGGGGGGAGTACATGGTGTTGCACAGATAATAGAAGATATTTGTAATCCTATTTTGAAAAAGATTAGATTGTATAAGGTGGGAAAATTTGTAACATGGATATTGGTTTTTTTCTTTTGCAATATGGCATGGGTACTTTTTCGAGCACCAACATTAATAGATGCAATATATGTATATAAGAATATATTGATAGACATTGATACACCTTTGAGATATTTAAAGAATGGGTTTAATGATATAGGAATTTCAGTAGTGAGACTTATCCATTTAGTTACATTAATTATAATATTGATTGTAGTAGATGGTATAAACTTACGAAACAATATTGTTGTAAAGGTAAATTCACAAAAAGTAATAGTTCAATGGTGTGTATATTTATTGCTTGCATTGATAACAATTTTATTTGCACAGAAAGGAGTAGCGGCTGAATTTGTATATTTTCAGTTTTAGATTATATGGAGAAATTTTTTATTAAGTTATCATTATTTTTTGCTATTTTATCAGTAATAATTTATGTAATCAATGAAAGATATATTATTGTAATAAATACAAGCAGTACAGATAAGTTTAAGAATGTTCCTGAGAAAATACAAATCTGTAATTTTGGTTCCAGTCATGGAGCAAATGGCTATCATTATGATGATTTAGCAAATGATTATACATGTTTTAATTTTGCAATGGCGTCTCAGTCATTAGATTATGATTGGCGAATAATGCAGTGTTATCAAGATAAGATTGATGATAATGCTGTGGTATTTATTACAATATCTTATTTCTCTTTTTATGGAATAGATGAGACGAAAACAAATAATTTTTTATCGAAAAATAAAAGATATTATAGATTTTTACCCAAAGAATTTATAAAAGAATATGATTTAAAGACAGATATCTTTGAAAATAAACTTCCTGCATTGACAGCATATGAAAATTTGTTGATTGATTTGTTAAGAGGGACCAAAGATGAAGATATCATGGAAGATGAGGAAAGTATTAATATGGAAATTTATACAAAAGCTGCATATAAGCGGCATTTTGTTAATGAAAAGTTAGATAAAAATGGAGAACGTATTCAAAATCAGGAACATGTGGATTCTTTATATAATATGATTGAACTTTGTAAGAAAAAAGGTGTTTCAGTTATTTTAGTAACTACACCATATTTAAAGGAATATACAGATATTGTTATAGAAAATGATCCAGAATTTTTTGATGATTTTTATGGTATTATTGATCAGGTGGTTTTGGATACTAATGTTAGGTATTATGATTTTAGTAGGGATGATAGATTTCAAAAAGATTATGGGTCATTTGTAAATGCAGATCATTTAAATCATGAAGGGGCTATAAAATTTGTGAATATTTTAATGGAAGAAATAGGTGAACTGCTAATAACAATGCAATAGAGAAGGAGAGAAGATTTATTATGGAAAGGGTATTATATATTAAAGATGAGTTTGAAATGAAGCAGCAGGTTGATTCAAATAAAATAGAAAGTATATGGGGAATAGGGAATGCAGATATAACAATACGAGGTCGTTGTTATACAGCCCCGCCATTCACATCCATGTGTTCTGTAGTGAGTCAGTCCTATTAAGGAAACTATATCAGGAAATTTAAAATAGCGAAAGTCCGAAGTAGGTTTCATAACCCCATTAGTGCCTTTCGCAGAAAGGCGGATTATAATAATGAAACAAAACTTAAGGTATAAAAAACTTTTGGGTATACTTTTTATTATTTTTCTTGTGATATTTACATTTATTAAACATTTTCAAGAATATAGCACATATATATTTGAAGACAATATTCAAAATTCTATGGAAATTACAAACCATAATGAAATTATCCAAGAGTTTATTTGTGAATATGATGGATTGAATGCATTACAAATATTATTTACTACAAATGAAAGAATAAATAACTCAACATTGTTTGTTGAGTTATTGCAAGATGATAAGTGCATACAAAAATATGACGTGAAAGAAAGTTTGATTGCCGATAACATATACTTGATTTTACGATTAGATCATAAGATAGAAAGTAAAGGACAAAAATATATATTACGTCTTACATCTGATGCTATTTCAGGAAATGGAGTTACTCCATTAAAATATAAACTTCAGTACTCAACATTACAGCACAAGGATAGTTATAGGCCTTTTATATTGATACAAATTTTTGTTATCTTATTATGTTTTATTTCAATAATATATTGTTGTAAAAAAACAATTTCTATAGAAAAGAGCTTTATTCTATTATGGTGTGTATTTAGTCTTTTATATGCTTGTTCAAACACAATGTATAATGTACCAGATGAGAGTCATCATTTTTATCGGGCATATGAAATATCTATGGGGCATATGATATCGGAGATGAATGATGAAGGGACGAAAGGAGGCAGAGAACTTCCACTCGTTGACACAGGGTTTAATTCAAAATATTGGCAGACATTTAAGGACTCATTAGATTCCAGATTAAGCAAAGAAGTAGTATTCAAAAATTTTTCTAATACTGCGCTCTATGCACCAATTTCTTATATACCACAAGCTACAGGCATATTATTGGCAAGATTGATCACAGATAGGTTGGCGATAATTACTTATGCCGGGCGTTGTGCTAACTGGATGTGTATTACTTTGATTTTGTATTTCGCTATAAAACTTCTTCCTTTTGGAAAAGAGTTTTTATCTCTTATATTATTGATGCCAATGAATATGCATGAAGCTTTTTCGCTTTCACCAGATGGAATGGTAGTAGCTGTTTCAGTATTTATGATTGCGTTTGTTATGTACTTGCGTTATGTCCAAAAAAATTATCTCTCAATATTTCAGATTATTTTATTATACTTATTAGCTATTGTGATAAGTTTGTATAAAATTGTATATCTACCATTTTGTTTAATTTATTTTCTTATTCCTAAAGAAAGATTTAGCAGTATAAAGCAGAAAATTATACATGCAGTTATAGTGGCAGTTACTACAATTTTGATAGCTCTAATATGGCTTCAAATATGTAATAAATTTCTTACACATATAGGAGCTAATAGTTCTTTACAGATAGCAAATATAGTGCATCATCCAATAATATATGTCACCACAATATTTAGAACGTATGCTATATACTCAATACAACTTTTACATCAAATGGTTGGTAGTACATTAGGACAGTTGACAGTCAATGTAAATTCAATTATAGTAATGGCGTACATTTTTATGTTATTTTATAAATTAACCTTATATGGTCGTATAAGTATAGATAGAGGGAGAGAATATGAGAAATGTATATTTGGAATTGTAATTTTTTTCATCGTTTTATTGATATCAACAAGTATATATGTTCAATGGACTTGGGTGGGGGAAAATTTGATTCTAGGCTTACAAGGAAGGTATTTTATTTCACTTTTATTGCCGTTATATTTTATGGTAACTAAAGCAACATATATTGATAATGGGGAGAATGAGCAAATATCATTTGTTGCGTTGAATTTGGCGTTTGCCTTTAATGCATGTTCAGGAATAGCAATATTATTCTATTGTTTAGAATAAAATGATAAAGATTTATGGTTAACATCATTTACTGTATTACACCAGTTTACAATTTTTTAAAATTTACTCGATTTACTTTTTAAAATATAATAAATATGCACTTTATTGCCTGCAAACTATAGACAAATTGAATACTTATTCAATGCGAATCCATGAAAATATAACTTTTACAAAAACTTGTAAACTGCTGTGTATTATTGAATCAAGGAAAAACGCTATAATATTTAAATAAGCCGTTGGTTATTATATGTTAGCGACACACCAAAAGTCCATAGCTATAATTCTTGAGATTAATTTTGCAACAAAATTACAGCAATAGATTTGATATTAATTAGATTGATAGAATAGGGATAAAAATGAAAACAATAGAACTGATAGTACCATGCTATAACGAAGAAAAATGTATCGAATTATTTTATAATGCTGCTAAGGAAGTTTTTAAGAAGCTTCCTACTTTTCGTTTTATAATTACATTTGTGGATGATGGAAGCAAAGACGATACATTAAATGAGATTAAAAGAGTTGCATCAATTGCACGGGAAGAAGTTGTACAATATATCGCGCTCTCAAGAAATTTTGGAAAGGAATCTGCAATTTACGCAGGGTTAAGCAAAAGCACTGGTGATTATGTTGCCCTGATAGATGCGGATTTACAACATCCACCAGAATTGCTCGTTCCAATGATTGATGCAATTGAAAAGGAAGGGTATGACAGAGCTACTGCAAGGCGCGTATCCAGAAAGGGGGAGCCTTTGATACGAAGTTTTTTTTCAAAGGCGTTTTATTCCATTATCAATCATATTACTGTCTTAGATTTGATATCGGGAAGTACAGATTACTGTTTAATGAAAAGAACAGTTGTGGATTCCATTGTATCTATGAGTGAGCGGGAGCGCTTTACAAAGGGAATTTATTCTTGGGTGGGATTTAAGAATAAGTGGATAGAGTATGAAAATGTTGAGCGAATCGCGGGGCACACGAAATGGAATTTTTTAGGGTTGCTACGCTATGCATATAATGGATTTATTGCTTTTGCGACAACGCCCTTGCGCGGAGTGATATATCTCGGTATAATCATTACAATTGTTTCTTTTCTGTATGCTGCTACAATTGGTATTGCCGCGCTCAAAAATCCACTCGTTCCTAGAACTGGTTACAACAGCATTATGATTGTTCTTCTGTTTCTGGGGGGTGTGATTATCACGACATTAGGGGTAATTGGGGAGTACCTTGCACGAATATATATGGAGGTAAAGAATCGTCCTATCTATATTGAGCGGGAGACAAATATTGAACGTGATAGTGGAGATGATCAAAAGAAAGCAGAAACGGACAACGATATATGTTCTGGGAAAGGATTATAACTTTATGCGAGAGGATCGATTAGCGGATGCTGTTCTAAATAATTTTCATAAGAAGCGGATTCTGGTGCTTGGGGATTTGATGGTAGATGAATATATTCTGGGAAAAGTAGGCAGAATATCACCGGAGGCTCCGGTTCCTATTTTAAATTACAAAGGAACACAGAGAAGTGCAGGAGGAGCTTCCAATGTGGCATTAAACATGCATGCTATGGGTGGAAAACTTGCTATAGCAGGTGTAGCGGGATTGGACGACAGCGGGATATGGCTTAGGGAGTTTTTGAAAAATGCCTCTATTGATACAGAGGGTATTTTTGTAGATGGAGATCGCTTGACTACTGTTAAGATACGTTTTGCGACAAAGGCGCAGCAGCTTTTGCGTGTAGATAAAGAAGATAGCAGTCCAATACATGAGAATGTCTGTGCAAAAATTTTTGAATATATTGCATCTCATATCACTGAGTGGGATGCAATAGTGCTTTCAGACTACTGCAAGGGTGTGTTGGAAGATGCAACGTTTGTGAAAAAGATAATTCATCTTTGCAATACAAATCATGTGATTGTTACAGTTGATTCCAAGAGTCGCCATATTGATGCTTTTGAGAATGCGGATTTTGTCAAGCCAAATAATCTGGAATTGGAAAACGCAGTCAATATTCAGATAGGAGATTTGGATTCATTGGATAGGGCGGGTAAAGCTTATTTGGAGCGTTCTAAGGCAAAACGCATCATTGTGACAAGAGGTTCTGAGGGAATATCCGTTTTTGAACATAACAGTAATAGAAGAGATTATGCGTCCAAGGCAGTTCAAGTGTTTGATGTTACAGGTGCCGGCGATACTGTAATTAGCACAGTTACATTAGGGCTTGCAAGTGGACTTACAATTGATGAGGCAGTAATTTTAGCCAATGTTGCGGCAGGAATTGTTATAGGGAAAAGAGGGACAGCAGTTGTCACAAGAGATGAGTTGATGGAGAAATTAAATGAGAAAAAAGATTATAACTTTGGAGGAGCTTGAACAAGAAGTACAGAAAGCAAGACAACAGAAACAGATGATTGTATCTACAAGTGGATGTTTTGACGTTCTGCATGCAGGACATGTTACCTATTTAGCGGAGGCAAAAGCAAGAGGGGATATTCTAGTAGTCCTGCTTAATTCAGACAGTTCTGTTCGGGCACTCAAAGGCAATTCCAGACCAATTGTGCCAGAACAGGAACGGGCAGTTGTCATTGCAGGGCTTGAGAGCGTAGATTATGTATGCATTTTTTCGGATAGGACACCATGTCGTATTATTGACCGAATACAGCCTGATATTGTTGTGAAAGGCGGTGATTATGCAGGGGTACAGATTCCAGAGATGGAGCACACCGCTGTTTATGGAGGCAGAGTTGATTATGTCAGTATGGTAGATGGATGCTCTACAACAAATATCATAGAAAAAATAAAAAGAACAATGGAGGGCACAAATGTATGCTGAACTATATTAGAGAAAATATCCAAGAAAGTATTATGGCAAAAGAAAGACTTTTGCGCGATGAGACGCTGATTGGGACAATAGAACAAGTGGCGCAAACATGCATATGTGCATATTTGAGAGGAAATAAGCTTCTGATATGTGGAAATGGAGGAAGTGCGTCAGACGCGCTGCATATGGCAGGAGAACTTGTGGGAAGATATCAGATGGAGCGCAGAGGAATTGCAGCAATTGTGTTGAATGCAAATCCGACAGTAATGACAGCCATTGCAAATGATTATGAATATGAGAATATTTTTTCTAAACAGGTTGCAGCACTTGGAAAAGAGGGAGATGTATTAATTGGTATATCAACCAGTGGTAATTCTGCAAATGTAATCAATGCCTTACAGGAGGCAAAAAAACAGAATATACACACGATTGGACTGACTGGTTTTACAGGTGGAAAAATAAAGTTAGTAGCAGATTGTCTGTTGAATGTTCCTTCGGAGAATACGCCGAGGATTCAGGAAATGCATATTCTGTTAATTCATACGCTTTGTGGATTGATAGAAAAAGGGCTGCAAGAACAGGGATTTTGGATGGAGGATTTTGAATGATATGGCATGGCGAAGTGCACGTGATAAAGTCTGCAGATGGATTAATATTTGGCTCACACAATTTCGGATAGCAGGACTAAAAAATCAAAGACCTACTGCCCGTGATGCACAGGGTATCATTATCATAAAAATTGATGCGATTGGAGATTTTTTAATTTGGCTTGACAGTGCAGAACAGTATAAAAAGTTGTATAAAGGACAGAAGATTACTTTGGTGTGCAATGCTTTTTGCACCGATATTGCAAAGAATACAGGATTTTTTGATGAAGTGATATCAATAGAGAGTAAGAAGTTTGAAGCGGATAATCAATATAAAAAAGAAATTTGGAAGCGTTTTCATAAAAGAATGTTTCATACATTGCTACAGACAGAATATTCTCGCACGATTGATATGGATCTTTTGGCTAGGAACATTCCAGCAAAAGAAAAAATTGCTTTTGTGGCGGATGAATCCAGAATGAATTTAAGCAGATTTATAACGTTTCGGCATATCCGTAAAAAATTAGATAATACTTATGACAGATTGATTCCGTCTGGAGAAAAAAATCTGATGGAGCTTGAGAGAAATGCTGTCTTTATTAGGGGGCTTGGATTTGATTTTTATGCGGGATATCCGTCTTTTCCGCAAGTACATGTCCGTAAGGAAATCATACCATCAAAGCCATATGCTGTTATTTTTCCGGGAGGAAGTTCTGGAAAAAAAATGTGGCCAATTGAGCGATATGCGCAAGTTGGCGAATACATTATTAAGAAAAAAGGAATGGATTTGTATTTGTGTGGAGGACAAAATGAAGCATATCTATTTCGGCAGTTTGTGGAGGCAGTGGAACAAGAGGAATTTAAGAAAAGCGTGCATAATTTGTTTGGAAAAACAACGCTGCTTGAACTTGCTGAAATTATTCGCAATGCTGAATTGTTAATAGGAAATGATACCAGCGGCATTCACTTTGCGGCTGCAGTAAATACAAAGGGAGTTTGTATTTTTGGAGAGTTTGCATATGGCAGATTTTTGCCATACCGTTGTGAACGGGACTGTAAGGAGCATGAACCAATTATTGTATGTAGTGCAAAGAAGGACTGTGCAGGTTGTGCATATAATAAAATTACTGCTGCGTGTAAGGAGCATCTGCTGAAAACAGGAAGGTATCAATGTGTAGATGAGATAAGCGTGGAACAAGTGATTCAAGCGTTATCAAGATAGACGCATAGGGGATAGTGTGAAAAATAAATTTTTCACGCAGGAAAAACGCAAAAGACAGCGTTTTTCATATCTATTTACGCCGCCAAAGGCGGCATAGGGGATAAAATGGATAAGGCAGTATTTTTAGATAGGGATGGAACTTTGAATGTTGAGGTAGATTATTTGCATGAAATAGACAAACTTATGTTTATAGATGGAACCTTTCAAGCATTAAGACTACTAAAAACGCAGGGATACAAATTGATTGTGATATCAAATCAGTCAGGTATTGGCAGAGGATACTACAAAGAACAGGACGTCGAACAGCTTCACCATTATATGAATGTGGTTCTGGGAAAGCATGATGCAGCAATTGATGCTTTTTATTATTGTCCTCATGTGGAACAGGATAGATGTCTGTGTAGAAAACCACACACTGGCTTGATAGATCGTGCGGCAACAGAGTGGAATATTGATTTGGGGCAGTCTTATATGGTTGGAGATAAAGAGTCAGACTTGATGACAGCATTTAATGCAGGATGTAAATACGCATTAGTTCTGAGTGGCCACCCCATTTCAAAGGTACTGCAAGATAAATATAAAAAATATTTATTTAAAAATTTGTGGGACTTTGCACAACATATTTGTGTATAGGAAGACTAGACGTCGCTGTACTATTCCCTCTCTAGGGATCGAAATCCATCTTTGAGTGTAGTCCCCCTAAGTTCTGTAAGCTGAATCATATAATCGTATGATGAAGAAGGAAAGTAGTCGTAACCTGTAATCTGTCCTTCTTCTGGACAGTATATGATAATTCCATTCATGTCATATTCTTTCATTGTGGAAGTGTCATAATCTTTTTGACAGATATAATAGGGCTGTTTTAAATTTTGTTTGATAAATACAATATCATCTACAAAGTAGTGATCCCAATATGGCGTGAGTACAAAAAACATAAGAAACACAATACTGCCTGAAAATAATTTGTAAAAGCTGCTTGGCTGGGTTTTTTGGGGCCACATTCCCAGCCACATTCCAATAGAAAGCATAGGAACTGCAAGAAGAAATGCAAGACCATATCGGATAAATGGCGCCAAAAACAGCCAAGAAATAAGGCAGACAAAAGTGCATAAATTGAGCAGTATTGTATTCCAGCATCGTTTGGATTTTGTTATTATTTTGTGTAGCAATATTGCGATATTTAAAACAAGCGCAAGTAGGTTGGTCAAAATGAGCATCTGTGAATAGCGTTCTTGTGCATTCCACCAGATGGGGAGCCATTCTTGAAAAGGCATATCAATTAACTTCGGATCATACAGGCATCTTGCCCATACTTTTATGGTAGAAGAATCAATATTAACATATCTTTCTGGCATTTTCCAATCGAATTGAAATAAGTCAATCGCAGCAAATGGGTATAAAAGCCAGCCCGATATAATAACATTCCGAATGAGAAAAGGTGCCGCCGTTAAAAAGCCAAGACCAAAATAGATGAAAATATCTTTGATGCGTTTGGCTTTGATAAGGTATACCAGTGGAAAGATTACCAGCAAAATCAGTAAGCCAGTAGACAATTTCAGTGTCATTACATACACAGAAAAAATGCTTAAAAGTGCAAAGGTATCAATGTTATTAGGGGATTGTCCTATTGTTTGACACCAACGAGCAATCAGATAGAGCGCCATATACATGGAGGCATAATCGGAGGCTGGAGAGACACATCCAGTTAAGTTGACAAGCATATAAAAAAGAATGCCAACACAACACATATCACACATATGGCTTGTATGCGTAAGAAATCCGCGCAGGTGATGGAGCGACCACAGGATTAAAATAATGGCAATAAAGCCTGTTGTACAGTGAAGGGATTGACCACACAGGAATTTCAAACTAAATAGAGATGCAAATGCAAAATAGGAACTGTTGTACGCAAAATGCCATTGTAAGTTTCCAAGACCTTTTACAACACCATATTCCTCGTACCATCGGATTGCCTGCGCATGATACAAGCTTGTGTCTGTGTGGATTGTACCGCGCGATGTATAAAAGGCAATAAAAAGAATCAGACCAATATATAACAATCCTTGCCAAGAAAAAAAGGCAAGTTTTATTTTTTGCAGCGTTTCTTTATAAAAAGAATGGGGATAGATAATTAGTGTAACGATACAAAAGATAACTAGGAGTAAATTTGCAAAAAAGCCAATTTTGCAAAAAAGACTTAGCAATTGTGCGTAGACAGTAGTGACTGCAACACCACACAATATCGAGGAAAAAAAAGTAATGGTAAATGGTCTTTTTAAAAGAATTGATAATAGCTTAAAAAATCCTAATCCAATTAGATATGTGATAATAAAAATATATCCCCAATTTAATAATACTGTTATCATAGCGTTCCTCCGTTTCTGTCGTTTGCTTTAGTCTGTGTCTGTATGGTTACAGATATTCATAAAGATATTATAAAAGGAAAGAGAGGAAAATACAAGTAAGGTTAAAATTTCTTGCAATTTAGGATAAGAGTGGTTAGAATGGTACTAAAATCATAAAAATAATTTTAAAGGAAAGAAAGTATGTGCATAAAACGAAATTGTGATGGTATATTATATGGATTATCTGCTATGATTGGTATGATGGTATTTATTGCAGTATATGGAGTTGCTGTATTAAATCCAACCTATGATGATTGGTTGTTGGGGAAAGGGGATTTAACACAACATTATTTAGGATGGTGTTTTTATAGAAGTAGTGATTGGACTTTCCCCATTGGTCTTACAAACAATTTGGCGTATCCTTCCTACACCTCTATTATTTTCACAGATTCCATACCAGTACTAGCTGTTTTTTTTAAGTTGTTTTCGTTTATTTTGCCAGATACTTTTCAGTATTTAGGATGGTGGGGAATCATAAGTTTTGCATTACATGGTTTTTTTGCAGCTAAGATATTGCGAGAATTTTCTATAGGAAAAATACAATTATTGATTGGCAGTGTATTCTTTGTGGTGTCGCCAATTGTAATTGAACGAATGTTTAAACATACTGCGCTTGGTGGACATTGGTTAATTCTTGCCGCGATTTATTTATATATTAGAAATAGAAAAGATTATCAAAATACCAAAAAAGCGATATTGTGCTGGGGCATTTTAGGAGCGCTTATAGCAGCCGTGCATATGTATTTTCTTCCAATGTGCGGTGCGTTTCTGTGTGGATATATTTTATGTAGTATTTTAAGAGAAAAAAGATTTCGGTGGAAGTATTTACTGCCCGGGGTGTCATTTGTCAGTATGCTCTTTGTCAGCACTTATCTATTGGGAGGATTTTCAACACGCGCAATATCAAATGACAAAGGATTAGGAGAGTGCAGTTTTAATTTAAATAGTTTTTTTAATGAGAAGGGATATTCTCGTTTTTTTGATGCACTTCCAATGTACAATGAACTTCAGTATGAGGGATTTGCATATCTGGGGTTTGGAATTTTTGTATTAATGTTAGTTGCAGTTATTTTTGTAGCTTTAGAGTTGATAAAGAATAGAGGTAGGTGTCTTAGAAAAAATTGGATAGAGTTATTGGTTGGAGTAATAATAAGCATAGGATTGATTTTGTTTGCAGCTTCACCAGTAGTGACTTGGAACGACAAACTTTTGTTTGTGCTTACAGATAGCAGTACATTAACGCATTATTGGAGTATTTTTCGTGCTACAGGAAGAATTATCTGGCCAGTAAATTATTTGATATATGTCGCTGTGATTGTCTGTAATGTGAAGTTGTGGGATAGTATTTTTGAAAAAAGGAGACTGCAATATAAAAAAACAGCAGTTGTTGGGACTGTGACTATAGCAATTTGTTGTTTTCTTCAAATATTTGATATTAGTGGTAGACTTATAGATTTAAGAAAGCAATTTGTAAAAAAAGAAACATATGTTTCGCCTTTCCAAGATCCAGTTTGGGAGGAACTTTCTGAGAGAAAAGATTTGAAACATTTGGTTTGGGTGTCAAATAATTTTGAAAATAAGGAGATATTAGAGATGTCAAAGTGGGCATTTGACAATCAGCTCACAATGAATAATTTTTATTTTGCTCGGGGAATTGGTGTGGAAAAAGATACACAAGAGGCACTGCGCAATCCAGATGACACCTATCTTTTTGTATTTCGGCAGGAGGAAATATCAAAATACGTAGATTGTGATCTTAATTTTTATCAGGCAGATGCATATGTTGTGGGGACAACATTTGCATTGAGACAGGAGAGGTATCAGTTTGATGAGTTTTGATTTGTTAGAGCAGTTAAATAAAAAGATTCCAAAGCATACAAGAATATGTTTTTTATCAGGGATTATTGTAGGATGGCTTACACATTTTTATATGCTTACCCACAAGTTTCTCAATTGGGATGATGCGAACAGTATGGGAACCTATGGCAGTGGTGATTACTTGGGGAGATGGTTTTTAAAATATGTTCATCCGCTTGGGGGAAGATACAGTGTGCCGGCAGTGCATGGTTTTTTACTAATAGTGTGCATTGCAATATCGGCGTGTTTGATTTTGGAAATTTTGCAGTTAAAAAGTACTACGAGCGCAATTCTTACAGCAGCCATACTTGAGACGTTTCCAAGTGTGGTTAGTACAATGTCCTTTATGTTTATGGCGCATACTTCTGGAATTGGTATTTTGATGACAACATTGGCTGTATACTTTTTGCGAAAGTATCGATTTGGGTGGTTGTTTTCTATAGGATTATTAATTTGTTCACTTGGAACTTATCAAAGTTATGCGAGTTTAGCGATCACGCTGATGTTATTTAGTATGATTTCGGATATCTATCATAATAAAAAATTTCCTGAAGTATTGAAAAAAGGAATCCTGTGTGTGGTAGTGCTTGGCATAAGTGTTTTTCTCTATATGAAACTTTCCCATATTATATATCCCAATATTGACAATGAGACCTATGGCGGTGTGGGAAATATGGGACAGATCGCCATTCGTGAGATGCCAGTTTTAATTGCAAGGTGCTATAAGCGCTTTTTAGAATATTTTCTTTGGAAACCATTTGCATTTGTAAGCAGTACAGCACAAACAGCAAATATTATTACTTGTATTCTTGCGGTTGTATTGTTTGTGTATCTTGCAATTGAGAGAAAACTATATAAAGACAAGCTTACGCTTTTACTGTTGACAATTCTGTGTTTTTTGGTTCCGCTGGCCGCAGCTTTTATCTATTTTATGGCACCAGAAGTAAGTTACTCTATGCTGATGTTGTATGCTTACGCGTTGATTTATGTATTGGTATTGGCGCTTTTAGAATATTGTATGGAGGATTGGCATGTAAAACCAATTTCGATAAGATGGAGAAATATACTGCGTTATTTGCTTGTAATTGTTACAATATCCACTGTGTTTGTGAGCAGTTATACGGATTATCTTTTGGCAAATCGCGCGTACTTAAGGACAAATTTTGCAACAGAGCGCGTACAACAGTATTTTAATAGAGTGCTTGCTATGGTTGAGACAACTCCGGGATTTGAGGAGGGGGACAGCATTGAGATATTGGGAGAATTTCATTATAGGGAAAATCCAAGTAGTGTGGAGGTTGACGTACTTGATGCAGAGGATCTTAGAGAACTTGATGGTGTTGCGCTTGAGAATGGTCTTATCACAATGAGTGTGCGAGATAATTTTATTAAAATGTTTATTGGGTATGATATGGCTGACTTGCGATTTGATAAAAAAGAGGAAATTATGCAAACAGAGACTTATCAGAATATGCCCGCGTATCCGCATAATGGCTGTGTGCAGAAAATCAATGATATATGGGTTGTAAAAATGTGTGAAACCAAGTAGGAAAGGCGTTCTCTACTCGCGCTGGCCGCGGGGAGCTTTCGCTGTATAACGTTTCCACGTTCATGTGCATAATAAGAAATGATGTGTCAGAAATGAAAGACTGATGTATCATTTCTTATTTTTTGTCAAAAATGGAAAATGAAAAGAAGAAATATAAACAAAGTATAAATTGCTTTAAAATTTTGTTAAAAAGAAGCTAAATATGTTGTGATGTGATTCATTGCGATTTATACTTTAGAACGAGTTTGGGAGAATCAGTTAAGGGTGCGATATAGATGGAAATTCGTTTTAGAAATTATAAAAGAGCAGTGATAATACTGTTGTTATTTTTGTTGACTACTATAATTACAATGTTAGATTTTACAGAAGAACATTCTGTGAGTGCAGAACAAGTCAATGTTTCTGATAAAGAATTTGCGCTTTCTGTCTGGGTTAGGAAAAACAGTTCTGTCAAGTGGTGGAAAGAGGAGCAAAACAATAAATATTTTCTTTTTTTGCCAGGAGCATTTCAGGGAAAAAAGTTGGACTTAGAAATTTTTGGCACAGAAGTTGTCTATATTGACGGAAAAAAAGTAAAGAATGGTGGAAAGTATCGTTTTACGCAGGGACAACATACCGTGTGTATGAATAACGCAAAGGACAGTCCGGCTTATTCATTGGAGGTAATGTATACTTCTAAGATTCCCGCACTTTTTCTGGAAACAGATTCAGGGACGTTAGACCAGCTCCATGCAACAAAAGATTATTCGGAGTCTGGAACAGCATTATTTTTAGATGGAAAAGGACACAAATATTTTGAGGGAAACATTGAGGAGATACACTGCCGCGGTAATTCTTCTTTTGAAGATACGGATAAGAAATCGTATACCATAAAATTAGAACAAAAAACAGATTTGTTTGGAATGGGTTCGGCAAAAAAATGGATTCTAATTGCAAATGCTTTTGACAACACACTTCTTAGAAACACGACCGCCTTTGCTATAGCCAAACTGTTAAATCTAGCGTATACCCCAGATGCACAGTATGTGGATGTGTATGCAAATGGTAATTTTCTTGGAAATTATCTGCTTACAGAAAAGATTGAAGTGGGGAAAAATAGAGTTTCTGTTCGCGATTTAGAGGAGGAAGTGAAAACGTTGAATGACAATATGCCTCTTGATTCGATGGAATTTTTTATGGAACCGCAGGGAAGGCTTTTTAGTACCAAAGGATACCGAATACCAGAAGAACCAGATAATATTTCAGGTGGATATTTACTAGAACTTGATTCGAGTGATCGTTATGGATTGGAGGCGAGTGGATTTCTTACTTCCCGAATGCAGCCAGTGGTATTTGCAAGTCCCAAATATGCATCTTATGAGCAGGTATCTTACATTGCCAATCGTTACCAAGATTTTGAAGATGCAATTTTTTCGGAAGATGGATATAGTCCATACACTGGGGCAGCATATAGCGACTATATTGATATGGATTCCTTTGCGCGGAAATATCTTCTTGAGGAGTTTGTTAAAAATTTAGATGCTTCTTTTACAAGTCAATATTTGTATAAATATGATGACAGTATTAGCGATAAGTTTTTTGCGGGACCTTGTTGGGATTATGATAAGTCGATTGCCGCGTCTGGTATCACAGAATCTGGAATTGATTTGCATGATCCTGTTGGATTATATGCTGCATCACAGGAAAAAGATTCTGATATTTGGTACGCTTTATATCAGCATGAGGATTTTAGAAAAGAAGTGGCAAAGGTATTTTTTCAAGACTTTGAACCGCAACTCAGACAATGGGCAAAGGAGATACTCTATCAAAATAAGGAGCTAATTGAAAAGTCAAACGATTGTAATATGGTTCGATGGAATACTTTTTCGGAGTCAGCAGAACTTGCCCAAAAGCAGGAATTGTATCATGCAAAGGTGGAGGAATTATTGACATTTATGGAGCAGCGCCTTGAGTATTTAAAAAGTGAGTGGGGGCAGATACAATATGAGTGAGTATAGACATGAATATAAATATATCTGTTCTGGGCAGCAGTTGGCACTGATTGGAAATAAAATACAAGGACTGATGGAATATGACAAGTATGCTGGTAACAATAAACAGTATAGAATAAGGAGTCTATATTTTGATGATTATCAGAATCGCTGTCTCTATGATAATATTAATGGAAATGACCCGCGAGAGAAATTTCGACTAAGAATTTATAATGATAACAAAACATATATTCGATTAGAACTAAAGAAAAAAGAGCGCGGAAAAACAAGAAAACTTTCGTGTAACATTGATGAAACATTGTGCAGAAAAACGATGCAAGGATTGTTTGTCGATATGGATGCAGTGGATGCAGATGTCTATCGCAAATTTTGTCTGTGGCAGAATATTCGGCTTTTAAGGCCAAAAGTGATTGTTGAGTATGATAGAATCCCGTTTGTATATAGAGATGGGAATGTCAGAGTGACATTTGATATCAATATTCGTTCTGGAAATTGCGTGGAAAAATTTTTGGATGACAATATTGTCACAAGACCAGTAATGCCTTTGGGAGAGCATATATTGGAAGTTAAATTTGACGAACTACTTCCAGATTTTATCTATTCGGTGATTCAAACACAAGGATTGCGCCAGACGACGTATTCCAAATACTATATGTGTAGGAAATACAGCATTGCAGGAGGAAATATGTTATGAAGTTTAATGATGTCTTAAAAAAGTCATTTGTCAATACATTTGCAGCGGCTGATTTATCTTTGTCAGAAATGATATTGATTTTTGCTATTACTTTGATTTTTGCATTGTATATTTATTTTATCTATCGGATTTTTGCAAGAAAAAATTTTTATAATAAGAGCTTTAATATTTCACTTGCGGCGACAGCAATGATTACAGCGGCAGTTATTATTACCATTCAGTCTAGCATTGTAGTTTCTCTTGGTATGGTAGGTGCGTTGTCTATTGTCAGGTTTCGAACCGCAGTAAAAGACCCCTTAGATTTGGTTTTTATGTTTTGGGCCTTAGCAATAGGAATTATTTGTGGGGTAGGCTTGTTTCACTTGGCTGGTATTTTATCAGTAGTAGTGACCGCAATGATTTTTGTATTAGATAAGTTTCCTGCTGCCCAGGCACCAATGATACTAATGGTGCAGACAATGTACTGTGATATGGAGGATGATATCAGCAAGGTAGTTTCAGAATACACAAAATATTTTAAAGTGAAATCAAGAAATATTGCGCCAGAACGAATGAGCATTGTGATGGAATTGCGAGTAAAGGACGGCGGCAGTCTCGTACAGAAACTAAGTGGTCTTGAAGGGGTATCTTACGTATCAATAATTGACCATGACGGGGAAGTGACTTATTAAATTAATAGAACAGTTTTTTATAAAACCAGGCAAAGGATTGTTTTGTGCCTGGTTTCTTGCATTCTGTGCACACTGAAATAGAGAAAATGTATGCTTATATGACACAGTGGACAGTGTAGTAGAAAAAAACTTTTCCATTTGATTTTAAGAAATGATTAAAAAGAAACATATAATAATATACTCAAACTTCCCACATCAAAAATGGGACTTGCTCCTTGAAAAATCAATACTT
>CAJUAE010000072.1 GCA_910583965.1 uncultured Lachnospiraceae bacterium | reverse complement strand
GATTGCGTAAAGCCGTTGTTGTCTGAATATGTTTGTATTCCATAATATTTTACCTCCCTACCTAATCGAAAATGGTTTATTTTTGAATGTGCTTTCAGTGAATCGTGATTTTCGTTCCGCTTCTCTTTCTTTCCCATATCTATCACTATACTGCCTGTACAATTCCCGGTTCTCTTTAGCAAATTGTGATAACTCTCGAAGCTGTCCTTTGCAATCATTATCCATCATTTTCTTGTATTGTGCATAGGTCATAGTTTCGTTTCCCTCCTGTTTCATTTCCGCAATATCCTGTCTTGTAATACGCCCAAGCATATAATCTTTTTCAAGATTGAATACTGCTTCTCTTTCTAAATCACTTAATGAATTTATGGCTTGCTCTCGCTCCCGGCTGTTCCTCGGTGTGCTAAAAACTTTGCTGTGCAGTTCCGCTATTCGTGCGTTCATATTGATACCTCATACTTTCTTTATAAAAATTAACAGTTACTAAAAATCATTTATTCGGCAGATATGCAATCGGATAGCCTTTCACTTCCAATTCATAAAACCGCTTTAAATCATCCGACATACGCCTTTTCAATAATGACATTTCGGGATAAATTCTTCTAAGCGTTGCACGCACTATGTATAAGGAAATATTGTATTTCTCACATATCATAGTGCAGATTTCAGTTTCAAGAACATATCCCTGCTGCCTAACCACGCTTAAAACCTCATTTTGTAGGATTTCTTCAACATATGCTTTAAAGCTCATTTTCTCCCTCCTCATAATCCAGCTTCATTCCCAATTTCGGCAAATCCTCGCCTTGTGTCTTTGTAGGCTCTCCCAGTTTAGGCAATTCGGCAGCAGTCAGAATACGCTTTGTCTCTTTGTTTGGTATGCTTTCTTCAATACTGATAGCATCTTTATAAGACAACCAATTTTTCATTAAGAAAATGCCGCTCGGAGGGCTTATTTTGCCGCCTAACATGGCTTGCTCAATAAATGCTCCTATAAACGCTTTTGCCGATTGTATCAACTCTTGACACATCTCACTGCATCCTGTTCCGTTATTCCAGTTGAAAAGCGTTGTCCTGCTGATATGCAGTGCCATACAGAGAGATTCAATGCCTGGACGAATGCTTGATTGCTGACAGAATGAAAAATATTCATCAATCCGCTGTTTGATTTCCTCGTCCGTTTCCGGCTTTCCTCTGTCATGTAATTGCTTCAACGATGTGACAAGTTCCTGCACTGTTGACGGTTCCATATCGTCAATCTGCCCTTGTGGATAACTGTTTCTTCCCATATTTTTACCTCTTTTCCGCTGATTTTCAGCTAATTATTTTTCTTTTTATGATGTTAAGATTGTGCGCTGTACCTGGTCTTTCACGCCCTCCTGCGGTTATAGTAAGCGTGTATCTTTTTATGGCACGAACCGCAAAGAGTACAAAGGTCTGTCAGCACATTCTCATTGCCTAATCTGGCATAAGTAATATGATGCACCTGTACGCTCCTAATCCTGCTTATCGGTCTGCCGCACATCACGCAACCGCCATCTATGGCTATTCGCTCCTGTTTCTTGGCTTCCCATTCATCACTACGCATATAATTTTTATACTGCTGTGTCTGCATTTTTCATCATCTCCTTATAAATCCGTTCCAGTTCATCAATGACCGCCAATAATAACGCAATCGCAAATTTATGGTTATCATACTTCTTTGCTATCTGTCCGCTTTCACTAACTACCGCTTCCCAATACGCATCATCTGTCTGTACCTTTGAATATTTCTTGTGGAAATTCCACACATCTTTATATAAATTCCAATAATCCATACTGCACCTACTTTCTGAAATACCGTTACAAAAACCGTAAAATTGCTTACATACATTTTGCACACTTCAATTTACTAAAGTGCTTGAGACCGTTGATTTTACTGGATTTGTGCATTCTGTGTATTTCATATGTAAGGCTCTAAAAATCAACTCTATATACCCTTACGTACAGAATACACAGCTTGCACATTTATCCCTTCGTCAGTCAAATGGAAGTAGGGTATCATCATCTACTGCAACAAAATCATCTTCTGCTAGTTCATATCCTTTGACAACATTTCTTACAGTTCTTCCATTAACAGTTCCACTTGTCGCAAATATGCCCTTTACCTTTAATTCTGTAAAAAAATTTCCTTTGTTTTCTATTCCACATCCAGAAGCCGAACACCATTTTGAATAAGTTTCATAGACTGTCTTCGCAGATACATTCTTGTCGGACTTCACCAAACATTCAGAGATAAACCGCCCAATCTTATCAGAATCATTTTCGTATTCTTCTGTAGAACCTTGTACGGCAGCAGGCGGCGTTAATCCCTCCCGGCGATATAAATATAACCCCTCAATCATCCAGTTCAAAATTCCTGCTGATTCTGCTTTCAAATCATCCTTTAACTTCTTATTTTGCTCACTCTCTTCAAAATGTTTATTAAAACTAACCACTCGTACACGTCCACTTTTGAAAATGGTATTATCTGTGATTGTCGGCAAATAATTTGTATTCAAAATCAACTTAAACTTAGGTGTAAAACTAAATTCATTCTGATACAAAAATCTAGCTGTTACCCGGTCTCGTCCTGTCAGTGTTTTTACAAGCGAAGTATCAAATATCATTCTCTTTGGCGGCTCCGATGCAATAACAAGCCTTGCCCCTGCCAATTTTGCGATATCCGGTGACGCCGTCCGGCTGTCCTTATTTTGTTTGACTGCTAAAGTTTCTGGGGATATTGTCGCTCCATAGTCCGCCAATATAAATAAAGCCGATTCACAAACTGTACTTTTCCCATTTCTCGTAGAACCGCCAAAAAAGAAATATAATTCTTCCTCTGCTGTACATCCTGTTAGGGATACGCCAAAAACTTTTTGCAGATACTTTATTTTTCCACTATCGTCCTCCATGATTTCAGAAATAGTCTTTTTCCATAGTGGACATTGGGCAGCAGGCTCATAACTAGTATTACAAACCTTTGACAATAATAAATCAGCATTATGCTTTAATATCGTTGGCTTATCTCCCGATAAATCTAAGACACAATTCTTGCAATTTAAGAGAAAATCTTCTTTGTCGAGTTCCTCATTTTCAAAATAATTCAAGTCCTTTGCGTCATTTATCATTGTATTTCTATCACGATAATTCATTAAGCGTGATGCATATTTCAGATAGCTTTCTCTCTGTTTTTCATCTAATTCGGGATTACTGACCGCATAAGATAACAGAGCATCTGCTAATTCTTTAGCATTCCTTTTCGCCCTCATTCCCTCGGTATCTGATACCCATTTAATACCGTTGTAGTACATCCAATCCTTCTGCGTTGGATTATACCGGCTTACATCTTTAAATACAGTGGAAAACAGTTCTGCGCTCCCTTTGTCATTTGTTGCATAGTTTTTAGCAGCATCCAGTTCAATCAGCTTGTCCACGAGATTAATTTTTCGGTTCTCTACATGCCTTACGGATTCTTTAACGGTACTCTTATTGAGTGCATTTTCAATCAATGTTTGCAAATCTTCCTTTGTGTGGTTCTTCATATAATCACTAATATCGCCCTTTTCTGGCACTTCTGGCGGTATAATCATGGTTGCAATTCCTACCGTATTTAGTAATGCTGTAATACGCTCCGCATCCGCAATTCCGGCTTTGTCGTTATCGCCAAATACTGCAAATCTACCACCCTTTAAATATGGTAATAACTCTTTTTTAAAAGTGTTTGTACCTCCGCAAGTGAAACTGATACAACCATTATTCCATAAACATTTAGTGTCTTTTTCTCCCTCTGTATAGCAAACAAGACTTTTCTTCTCAATGGCGTTCTTCACTTCCTTTAAATGTCCGTTACAGAAAACCGCATAAGTTGTATCAACTACATCTGTTCCCTTTGTAACGTGTTCGCCGTCTCTTATACCTCTTGGAAAACCCTGTTTTTCTTTGTCTTTCATGCGAAAATGTGAACATAAATATTTTTCTGTCACAAAATCGTACATTTTATATTCATCTTCTGTATTGTAATAAAGAAACTTTTCAAATGGTGTAAACCCTCCGCTATCGGATTTATCCTGCCACAATCCAGCATCTTTCTTTAGTTGATGATAAATACTTCCACACACAGAGCAATAACACATAGGCATCCCATTTCTTCCAATTTTCATAGAGGCACTTGGTAAATTATCATTGTGATAGAAACAGTTAAAAATAATACCGTTACCACTCCTTTTTACCTTACTACTGCGTGACCTTATGTATTGCTCTAATGCGGTAAATTCTTCTTGCCCTGTCATTCTCATTCACAGCACCCCATTTCTAACACATGGCGTATCTGCTCTGCTTCCTCGTCGATGGCATCCATTTCTTTCTGCGCATACCTGTAAAAATATTCATCTCCACTGTGTTCTGTCTGCAACTGTTCCAATATCGCATATCTACGCACTAACTCTTTTTGCTGTTTTTTCAGTCGGTATCTTTTCAAAATATTCATTCTGATGTACCCCCTTTATAAAGGAAACCCGTTTCCTCATAGAATTTCTTAGGATAAATCAAATAAGAATATTGTCGGCTCTTTGGTGTCCTGTGGTATGCAATTCCCCAGTTTACCGCACCACTTTGAAGCAACAGCCTTACCGTCTGACAATCTACTTTTAAGGCTTTAGAAGCGACTGCAACAGGGATATTTGCACATTCAAAAATAGGTTCACTCATATCATCACCGCCTTACCGCTCCGCTGCTAGTCGATCAATAATTTCATATATTATTTTTCTCTCTTCTATACTAACCTTGTCATCGTAGCGAAGCATTCTACTGAAATTACTATCTGACAGCCCATATTCTTTTGCTGCTTTCCATAATGGAACTCCTTTTGATTTTGCATACTTCTTTATCTCTGTTCTCAAATCCATATTTCATACCTCTCTTTACAAATGCAACAATTTGTTATTTACAACCGGCTGTAATTGTAGTATAGTGAATACAACAAGAAAAATATATCTTTTTATATGTCTATTTTATAATATTTTTCCGCAATAAAAAGATAATTTTATCTTTTATTGATAGGAGGTGTAATTATTGGCATTTAAGTCAGAAAACCATGAGGATATGTCTTTGTTCAAGAATAGATTATGGAAATTAATGGAGAATAGCGGCGTTTTTACAGCAAAAGGTCTTGCCAAAAAACTCTATAAAGAAAAACTTGTCATCGTTAAGCACAGAGATACTACTGAATACCCTTATGAGCGCAGCAAAGCCGATGCTGCAATAGGTTCTATAGAAAAGAAAATACAAACTCATTTAAATTCAGATGATACCAGCAAGCTGCAAGGAGAATACGCAAAAGCATATAGTACTTTTTTCCATTGTTCCACAGACTATTTATTTGGAAATATTGAATGCACAACCCACCAGAAACAGATATGCAAGGATTTAACCGGGCTTGCAGAAGATGCTATAGACATATTAATAGAAAGCAATAACTCTTACGTTCCTTATGCAGTAAGCACAATAAATTTTCTGCTGGAAAAAGATAGTCACATTAATGATAAGCTAGAATTACTCCGTTTAATACCTCAATATATTTTATCTAGTCAAAATATAAAATCATTTGATGAATGTGGTGTTCCACGTATGGAAAATAAGAATATAGCATTGCGTGACGAATACGGAACGGCTCTTGGACTTGTTCCCGTTGATAAAATGGCAAATATATTTTTACTTTCTATTAACGAATTATTATCAAAATTAAAAAATAGTATATCAACTAAACAACTCCGAAAAACTCCAAGTATTTTCGAGATTCTTGATGATATGTTATTCGATTTGATTCGTATGGAGGAAATCAGAAATAATCTTGACGGATTCAATTTTGATATTGATAATCTATCAAGAATGGATCGCCGTTTTAACGAAAACAAAAAAAGATTAGTTTACTTATATGACTGTGATAATATCAATGATATTGACTTTAAAGAATTTAAAACTAAATATCCACAATATAGTGATGCTGATATAAATTTATTAAAAGATATGTTAGATTTTTAGAAAGGAAGTGATTTAATGGCGTTACTAAAGTGTCCAGAGTGCAAACATGATGTATCAGATAAAGCCGCCGCCTGTCCTCACTGTGGTTATCCTATAAGTAGTCCTACCAGTACAAAACCACGTATCAGAAATGGTAAACCAACAAAATTACCCAATGGATACGGAACAATCTACAAACTGCCTGGAAAACGTTCAAAACCATTTAGGGCTGTCAAAACTGATAAATGGGTACTGGATGCCGCTACAGGCAAAAGCAAACAGATACGCTTTACTATCGGCTACTATGCCACTCGTGAAGAAGCTATGATTGCTCTTGCTGAATACAACGAAAATCCGTATGACATTAAAGCGGATAGCATTACATTTTCAGAAGTATATAAAAAATGGAATGAGGGGTATTTCCCTACGCTCTCCAATCCGTCCAGTATCAGGACTATCACAACGGCATACGCTTATTGTAACGGTCTTTATAATATGCGTATGAAAGATATAAGGGTATCACATTTAGAGGGTACTATCTTAAATGCAGATGTCGGAGACAGTACAAAGGGCAGAATTAAAAGCCTGTTTAATATGATGTATAAGTACGCTGTAGCGCATGATATTGTAGATAAAGATTATGCTTCTGTTATGTTTGCAAACGGTAATCCTATCAAGAGAGAACGCACAAAAGAACCCATACCGTTTACGGGTGAAGAAGTGCAGCAGTTATGGAATAACAAAGACTTGATACCTTTTGCCGATATGGTACTGATAGGAATATACAGTGGATGGCGGCCGCAAGAATTATCTATACTGCAAATTGCAGATATTGACCTTGAAGCAGGGATCATGAAAGGCGGCTTGAAAACGGATGCCGGTAAAAATAGAATTGTTCCTATCCATCCAATAATAAAGCCGTTAATTGAAAACCGTATGAAAGAAGCTGGCACTCTGCAATCTGAATATCTCTTTAATGATGTAAACGGGCAGCAAGGTACATATATGACCTATGACAAATACCGCAAGAGATTTCAAAAGATCATGGATAGGTTAAAAATGAAGCACCGCCCACACGAAACCCGACATACATTCATCACAAAGGCAAAAGCATGTGGTGTTGATGAATATATCTTAAAGCTGATTGTAGGACACGCCATAGAGGATATTACCGAAAAGGTATATACCCATAGAACAATGGAGCAACTAAAATCCGAAATGGAGAAAATCACAAAATAGAAAGGAGTTGATGCAGATTGATTGTAACAATCAAAAAGGCTCTACAGTACCGCAAATACCATAGAGCCGACACCCTGTAACCATCTACTAAAACAATTAAAGGGAGTATGTTCATTGTAGCATACTTCCCGACCAAAAGAAAGGAAGATTTTACAATGAAGAAGATTAAGAATATGACCGCCGCCGAAGCAAAGGAAGCCTTTACCAAATGGGAAGTAAAGCATCCCCGGCATGATGATTTTGATTTTAATTCCACACAGATCGGAAATTACAAAGAACTTTTCAGACTAGCAGACAGAGAAAGCATTATTGATTTGATTTATGACCTTTTCAATTATGGCTTTATGGCAGGGTATAAGCAAGCAGAAGCCGAACAGAAAGCAAAGGTTAATAAGCGTGTAAAGGATGATATGCACCGCCGCCTTTTGGAACTTGTCTATTATCTGCCTTTTGGGTACAGAGCAGAGTATTTCTATTGCATGATGTCCTATCTGTTGCCGGAAGATTGTTTTTATCTTATGCCAAACAGAGTAACAAAACCTATGCTTGAAATCCGGGCAGAACGTGAGGACAGAAAATCAAAGGAAGCAGAGCCGGAGCCGGAACAGACCGCAGAAGAAAAGCAAGCCAGAGAATACCGCTGCAATATCGCAAGAATGGTATACGATATTGAAAGCATTGATACTATCGAAAGCATATACAGCTTTATCATGGGTATGTTGTCAGTAAAGAAAGGTGGTGCCGCTGATGAATAGAAACGACATAACAAAAGCAATAGCCGAAGATTTATTGAATAATGATGCACTGGACGAACATAATTTCTCTTATGATACTGCTGCCCTTCTTGAATATGTTCAGAATATCATTTTAGATCATTTAAAGGATTATTCTTTACTGTCTGGCACAATATTATAAGCATAAGCAATAACCGTTACATAAAACCGTATTAGAAGGTGTCTGCAAAGTGCAGATGCCCTTTTCTTTATCCTAAAAATTTGTGTGCTACCTCATGTGTGCTACTTGTGTGTTACTTGTGTGCTACGTGGCAAAATTAAGGGCTTCCGCTGACAATCCACATCAACAGAAACCCTTATAAATACGCTATTTCTTAGAACTTACCTTCCTTGGCCGCTTCCTCTAAGGAAACTGCTACTGCTACTGTAGCACCAACCATAGGATTATTACCCATACCGATCAATCCCATCATTTCTACATGAGCAGGAACAGATGAGGAACCTGCAAACTGTGCATCAGAATGCATACGTCCCAATGTATCTGTCATACCATAAGAAGCTGGGCCTGCCGCCATATTGTCTGGGTGAAGTGTACGACCTGTACCACCACCAGAAGCCACTGAAAAATATTTCTTGCCTGCTTCAATTCTTTCCTTTTTGTACGTGCCTGCAACTGGATGTTGGAATCTTGTAGGGTTTGTTGAATTTCCTGTAATAGATACATCAACATTTTCTTTCCACATGATTGCAACGCCTTCGCAAACATCATTTGCGCCATAGCAATTTACCTTACCCCGAGGACCTTCTGGGTCAGAATAGGATTTTCTAAATACTTCCTTTACCGTATTTGTGTAAGGATCATACTCTGTCTCTACAAAAGTAAATCCGTTAATACGTGCGATAATCTCTGCTGCATCTTTTCCAAGACCATTTAAAATAACGCGAAGCGGTTTCTGACGAACTTTGTTTGCCTTTTCAGCAATTCCAATCGCACCTTCAGCAGCCGCAAAGGACTCATGCCCTGCCAAGAAGCAAAAACAATCTGTTTCTTCTTCCAAAAGCATTTTTCCTAGATTACCATGTCCAAGTCCCACTTTACGATTGTCTGCAACAGAACCAGGAATACAAAATGCTTGAAGTCCCTCTCCGATTGCTGCTGCCGCATCTGCTGCTTTTCTACAATCTTTTTTAATAGCAATTGCTGCTCCTACTATGTACGCCCAGCAAGCATTTTCAAAACAAATTGGTTGAATTTTTTTAACTTGATCATATACATCAAGACCCGCATCTTTAGTAATTTTTTCAGCTTCTTCGATGGAATTGATGCCATAACTATTTAAAACTTCGGTAATCTTATCTATTCTTCTTTCATAGGACTCGAATAATGCCATAATTATTTTACCTCCTTATCTGTTCTAGGATCAATAATCTTAACAGCATCTGCAACACGTCCATACTGACCTGAAGCCTTCTCCCATGCTGTATTTGGGTCATCGCCCTTCTTGATAAAGTCTGTCATTTTTCCAAGACTTACAAACTTATAACCGATAATCTTATCATCAGCATCAAGCGCGATACCTGTAACATAGCCTTCTGCCATCTCAAGATAACGAGGACCTTTCTTTAAAGTACCATACATTGTACCAACTTGGCTTCTTAAACCTTTGCCTAAATCTTCAAGTCCTGCACCTACAGGAAGACCATCTTCAGAAAAAGCGGACTGAGAACGTCCATATACAATCTGCAAAAACAGTTCTCTCATAGCAGTGTTGATTGCATCGCACACAAGGTCTGTATTCAATGCCTCCATAACAGTTCTGCCTGGAAGCAGCTCTGCTGCCATCGCTGCAGAATGTGTCATACCTGAGCATCCAATTGTCTCAACCAATGCCTCCTGAATGATACCTTCTTTTACGTTCAGAGACAACTTGCAAGCACCTTGCTGTGGCGCACACCAGCCTATTCCATGTGTAAAGCCTGAAATATCTTTTACTTCTTTCGCTTTTACCCACTTCGCTTCTTCTGGAATTGGTGCACAACCATGATTACCGTCGCGTGCTACTACACACATTTCTTCAATTTCCTTTGAATAAATCATGTGAAAACTCCTTTCGATTACTTAACTTTTATTTTGAATGTGTGACATAAGCCTCACATTTCTGGCTTTTTATGAAATGTTTTTCCACATTCTGTGAAAACTGACTTTGAAATATTACCTACATACTCATATTTTCGCATATTTTTAGAAAAATAGCAATTAAAAATTCATTTTTTTGGCAAAAAGTTGTCAAAATAACAATAAAAACATAATAAAACTTATTTTTATTTTTTTGTTGCTATTTCACCTTGTTTTTTATAAATACTATTCGCCTCAATATATCCTCTGACCATAGAAACTGGATAAATATTAGTGTTGCGCCCAATTACAGTTCCTGGATTAAGTACACTATTACAACCAACCTCCACATTATCACCAAGCATTGCTCCCATCTTTTTTAATCCAGTCTCTATATTTCCATATGGAGATTTTACAACAACGAATGTTTTATCACTTTTCACATTAGATGTAATAGACCCAGCACCCATATGTGATTTATAACCAAGAATACTATCACCTACATAATTATAATGTGGTACTTGTACCTTATTAAATAAAATCACATTCTTTAGTTCTGTAGAATTACCAACAACAGCACCTTTTCCAACAATAGCATTTCCTCTAATAAACGCGCAATGACGAACTTCAGCTTCTTCATCAATAATACAAGGACCATTAATATATGCCGTTGGCGCAATTACTGCGGATTTTGCTATCCAAATATTCTCACCATGTTTCTCATATTTATCGATAGAAAGTGTTTTTCCAAGTGCTATGATGTACGCACTGATTTTGGGCAATAATTCCCAAGGATAAACTGCCCCATCAAAAAGTGTTGCCGCTAATGTTTCTTCTAAATTATAAAGATTTTTGATTTGTAATTGTTCCATTATTTTTATTCCCCCTGTTTTATTTTAAACTGATATTAAAGATTTGTTGATTCTTCTACTGTTTCAACCATTAAAGATGCCCAATATTCGTCTGATGCAGGTTCGTCGCCAAACCATTGCTGAGAGATAGGTAACACATTTTCTGATGATGACATATTTGAACTATTATTAAAATCAAATTGTATTTTTTCATCTATATATTTCAAATATGCATCGAATGAACTTCCCGTTTTTGAAATAAAACCTGTTAGCCTATTCTTTGTTTCTCCATTTGCAAATAACTCTTGCATAATATCTTCAGTAAGTGTAAGCTGCGCAATTGTATGTCCAACTTTAAATCCACATACACATTCATAATACCACTGGCTCTTTTTTAGTTTATGCACATTACATCTCGGACATGCAAGGTTTGTCTCTATTGGTTCTGGTTTATCTGGAAAGTCAAAAATTACTTGTCCATTATCAGTAAGTTTTAATGCTGCATCAAATTTAGTTCCATTTTTTGATGTAAAATCTTTTATTATATCTGTTTTTTTATTATTAAGTAATTGCTTTACAATTGTATCTGACATTTTTATACCTGCAATTTTATTATTAATAAAAAAATTACAACTATGTTCTATATCATTCCTATTATAATTGGAGCAACCATAACCAAAAGGTGTTTTGACAACCTCACCACCACAAATTGGACAAACCACATCTTTAAGCTTTTGCTGTTCAACATCATCAAAATCAAATTTCAAACCTGTAATCTTACCCGTCTCATCACGATTAAGAATAATGCGTGCATCAAATTTTTTACCCGCTTTTGATTTAAACCCACGAATTGTTGAAGTTTTTCCATTGGTTAACAATTCCTTAATTTGAGCCTCGGAAATATCTTTACCCGCCATTTTACCAATAGAAAACTTACAACTATTTTCGTCCAACTTATTATAATTCGCACACCCATAGCCAAAAGGCGTTTGAATAATTTCACCACCACAGAGCGGACATACAACATCTTTAATCTTCTTTACTTCTACTTTTTCAAAATTAAAATTAATGGTATGTCTCCCATCATCGCCTTTTTCTAAAACTAAAACAGCATCAAACTTTTTACCCGATTTACTTTTAAAGCCTCTTATTGTTTCAGTAATACCATTATTTATTAATTCTTTTACTTGTGTTGGGGTAAGCTCTTTATCCGCAATTTTACCAATCCCAAATTTACAACTTTCTGGTACTTCTGGATTATAATTCGCACACCCATACCCAAATCCCTTTATCATAATTTGTCCGCCACAATCTGGACAAACTACATTTTCTAATATTTGCGGTTCAATTTGTGAAAAATCAAAGTTAATTTCTATTTTTCCATCTTCACTCTTATGTAAAACTAACATTGCATCAAATTTTTTCTTTTGTTTCGATATAAAACCATTTAACACTGCTGTATGCCCATCTTTAACCAGCGCAATGCATTCTTCTTCTGACAAACTCCTTCCTGCAATTGTTCCAATTGCAAAATTACAACCATTTCCATCTTTTTGATAATGAGAGCAACCATATCCAAAAGGCGTTGTAATAATGTCTCCGCCGCACAATGGACATTGAACTTCCAATTTTCGACGTGCTCCTAATCCTTTAGCACCTTTTCCAGTAAACTGACTAATTTTAACTGCAATCTGATTTGTTAAATCTTTATCACGTATCTGTATAGTTTCTTTTCGGATAAAGTCTTCTAGCTTAGCTCGATAGACATTGACATCTACCGTTCCATTTGTAATGCCATCTAATCCTTTTTCCCAAGAAGCAGTCATCTGAGGATTTAAAAGTGCAGGAACTGTCATTGCAACAACTTCATACACCATCTCACCAAAATTTTGTGGTGTAATGACTTGAGTTTTTTGATTGAGATTCAAATAACCAATGCGAATTAGTTTCTTAATAATTTCTGCACGAGTTGCACTTGTGCCAATACCAGACCCTTTTATCTGGGCACGAAGTTCTTCGTCCTCAATAAGTTGACCTGCATTTTCCATGGCAAGAATCATGGAACCAGACGTATACCGTTTTGGTGGAGAAGTTTTACTTTCTCTAACCGCAAAACCATTAACAACAAGAACATCACCTTGTTTTAATATCTCTGCCAATGCAAGCAATTTTTTGGAATTATTTTTCTTCTCTTTATTAGAATCTTCTATATTTTCAGTCATTTTCGTCTGCATCGAATTATCTGTTTTATTTGGGCTATCAAAAGCATTCTCGTCCTCGTCGGCATCTTCAAGCGTTTTTCCCATAACTTCAAGGAATCCAAGTACTTTAAGAACTTTTGCATTGGAAAACAAAGATTCTTTATCTATACCTATAACAAGCTTTAATGTTTGATATTCTGCTGGAGGATAAAAAACACTTAAAAACCGTCGTACAATCAATTCAAAAACCTTAGTCTGAAGTGGCGTCAGTGTTCCTAATTCTGTCAATTGTCCTGTCGGAATAATAGCATAATGGTCAGTGACTTTATTATCATCTGTATATTGGGTTTTTGCGATATTTGTATAGAGTTTATTAGACAGAATATGGTCAGTAAACTGTTGTGTTGGTGTATAACCTTTTAATTGATTGAGATTTTTATCAATTTCATTTGCAACTGCAGTAGTTAATACTCTTGCATCTGTTCGAGGATATGTAGTTAATTTTTTCTCATATAAATCTTGTGCAATCTGTAATGTTTGATCAGGACTAATTTTAAAACGTTTGGTACACTCAGCCTGTAATTCTGCCAAATTAAATAATAAAGGGGCTTTCTTTTTAGAGATACCTTTCTCTAACGTTTTAATAATCGCTTCTTTTCCCTCAAAATAAGAAATTAGCGCTTCTGCATCTTCCTTTTCTTTAAATCCATTTTCTTTGTAAAGCTTTGTGGATTCAAAATACATAGAACCTTCTACAGCTTTCCACTCTGCTTCGATATTAGCATCAGTAAAATCTCCGACTACTCTATAAAAAAAGGTTTCTTGAAAGTTACGTATCTCACGTTCTCTATTGACAACCATACCAAGAACGCAAGTCATAACTCTTCCAACTGCAATTGCAGAATAACTTTTTGTCGCGGCAGCGTCATTGAGAAGTTTTCCGTACTTGATAGACATAACACGCGAGAAATTAATTCCCATAGCATAATCTTCAATAGAACGCATAATACCAGATTTTCCGAGATTTTCATAGTCAGACATCGGCTTTGCCTGTGCCATTCCTCGTTTGATTTCCGTTTCGGTCTGCGAGTCAATCCACACACGGAACTCTTGCATTCCTTGACGAACACCGCCAAAATTACGAATATTTTCCTCGATTGTTTGTCCTTCTTTTCCAGAGTCACCTGCCCAATATACAAAGTCAATATCATCACGTTGTAACAGTGTATGTACAATATCATATTGTTGTTTGACATTTTTGATAACACCATATTTATATTTCTCTGGCAAAAATGGTAAATCCTGCAAAGTCCACTTTTTATATCGATCATCATACTCTTCTGGATAAACCATTTCTACCAAATGCCCAACACACCAAGTTATAACATAAGTATTATTTTCTATATAGCCATTATGTTTTCCCGATACCTGAAAAACTTTTGCATAATCTTGCGCAACAGATGGTTTTTCAGTAATAATCAGTTTCTTTCCCAAGCTCTTTTCTTCCTCCTTCTGTTTTTAAAGCATATAAAACCTGCAATATAATCAATTTTAGATATCCCAACAGATACGTCAAAAAGAGCAGCAATATACCGCTCTTTTTCATTTATGCCATTATTTTATTTCTTAGTGATATATCCCTGCGCTTTCAGAAGCTCTGCACAAAGTACAGCACCACCAGCTGCACCACGCACTGTATTGTGTGAAAGCCCTATAAACTTCCAGTCATATACACTATCTTCACGAATACGTCCTACAGAGACACCCATACCATTCTCATAATCAACATCAAGACTTACTTGTGGTCTATTATCTTCTTCAAGATACTGAATAAACTGTTTTGGTGCACTTGGAAGTTCAAGTTCCTGTGGAATCCCTTTAAAATTCACTAACTTCTCTATTAATTGTTCTTTTGTTGGCTGTTTTCTAAATTTAACAAACACGGCAGCAGTATGACCGTTTAATACAGGAACACGGATACATTGACATGTAATAACTGGAGATGTTGCCGGCTCAATTACCCCATCTTTGATTTCACCCCAAATTCTAAGTGGTTCTTTCTCACTCTTTTCTTCCTCACCACCGATATAGGGAATAATATTTCCTTCCATTTCAGGCCAATCTTTAAAGGTTTTTCCAGCACCAGAAATTGCCTGATAAGTAGTCGCAACCACCTCATACGGTTCAAATTCTTTCCATGCCGTCAAAACAGGCGCATAGCTTTGAATAGAACAATTTGGTTTGACTGCTACAAAGCCTCTTGTCGTGCCAAGACGCTTTTTCTGAAAATCAATCACTTTCATATGTTCAGGATTAATTTCAGGTACTACCATCGGTACATCAGGCGTCCATCTATGTGCAGAATTATTGCTGACTACTGGAGTTTCTGTCTTTGCATAATCTTCTTCAATTTTTTTAATTTCTTCTTTTGTCATATCAACAGCAGAAAATACAAAATCAACTTCAGAAGCCACTTTATCAACTTCATTAACATTCATAACAATAATGTTTTTCACTGCTTCTGGCATGGGTGTTGCCATCTTCCATCTATCGCCAACTGCTTCCGCATATGTTTTTCCGGCAGAACGTGGACTTGCAGCAATTGTCGTCACTTCAAACCATGGATGATTCTCTAATAAAGAAATAAATCTCTGTCCTACCATTCCTGTACCACCAAGAATACCTACTTTTAACTTTTCACTCATATTTCTCCTCCATTCTGCTAATAGAACTATCAGCATATATTTTATATATCATAATCTTCATCTTCTTAAAAGTTCAATTACCTATATCTGTCAAAAATGCAGATACTCCTTATAAATTTGAATAACCTCTTTCATGGCATCTGGTCCAGGAGCACCGATTGTTATGCGCTTATTCACACAGGTTTCAAGGCTAATTGCCTCAAAAATATCCTGTTCAAATACCGGATTAATTGATTTTAGTTCATCAAGTGATAGTTCATCAAGTGCTTTGTCTTTTTCAATGCAATATAATACAAGTTTTCCAATAATGCCATGTGCATCTCGAAATGGAACGCCATGATTTACAAGATAATCTGCCGCATCAGTTGCATTTGTAAATCCTTTCATCGCACTTGTTTTCATAATATCTTTGTTAAATTTTAGTGTACTTAGCATTCCTGTAAATAGTGTTACACAACCTTTTACAGTATCAATTGCATCAAAAGTCAGTTCCTTATCTTCTTGCATGTCTTTATTATATGCAAGGGGGATTCCCTTCATTGTTGTAAGAATTGACATTAATGCACCATATACACGTCCCGTTTTGCCACGTACAAGTTCCGCAATATCTGGATTTTTTTTCTGCGGCATAATACTGCTTCCTGTCGAATACGCATCATCTATTTCTACAAAATGGTATTCATTGGAATTCCACAAAATAATTTCTTCACTAAAACGACTTAAATGCATCATAATAGTAGATAATGCAGACAACAACTCAATAATATAATCCCTATCTGCCACCGAATCCATACTATTTAACGTCGGACCGTTGAAATCAAGTAATTGCGCAGTATAATCTCTATCTAATGGATATGTGGTTCCCGCCAAAGCACCAGAACCTAATGGACAATAATTCATTCTATTATAGATATCCTCGAGTCGTTGCCTGTCACGTTTAAACATTTCAAAATATGCACCCATATGATGTGCCAATGTAATAGGCTGTGCTTTTTGCAAATGGGTAAATCCGGGCATATAGGTATCTATATTTTGCTCCATTATTTTCAGAATGCTATCAAGCAAATTTTTCAACAATCCCTTAATCTCTATAATTTCGTGTCTTGTGTAAAGCTTCATATCAAGTGCTACTTGATCGTTTCGACTTCTACCCGTATGAAGTTTTTTTCCAACATCGCCAACTCTATCAATTAGATTTGCTTCCACAAAGCTATGAATATCTTCATATTCGTCTGTTATTGTAAGTTTGCCATTTTCAACATCTATTAAAATACTTTCCAGTCCTAATAATATCTGATTTTTTTCGTTTTCAGACAAAATACTTTGTTTTGCAAGCATCTTTACATGTGCCATACTGCCTTCTATATCCTGCCGAAAAAACTTTTGGTCGAACGAAATGGATGCATTAAAATTATATACAAGTTTATCTGTTTCCTTAGTAAATCTACCACCCCAAAGCTGTGCCATCTTAAGTCGCCTCCTGCTTTCTTCAGAATTTCTTGTATTCCACAAATATTAGTAATAATAGCATAATTTTTTAATCCATGCAATAAAAAAATCAAGAGCATTTTATTTTGAACCTCTCACGACTAAAGTCGTAAGATTCCTGTTTCATAGACTTCGTAACCAAACTTGTTGGGTTTACTTACTATCTCCACAGGCGTAACTTTCCGTTGTTCCAACGGTAGATCTGTTATTTTAGGTTGATAATCAGAATGTTAATAGCTGCGTTTATATCTCTGTCATGATGTGTATGACAACAAGGGCAATCCCACTCTCTAACGCAAAGATTCTTTGTACTCTTATTTACAGCTCCACATACATTACAAGTTTGTGAACTTGCATAGAATTTATCTACTTTGACCACT
>CAJUAE010000071.1 GCA_910583965.1 uncultured Lachnospiraceae bacterium | reverse complement strand
ATCAGAAGTAAAGGTCGACTTCTGATAAGCTATATTATCACCTCGTTATGCAGATAATAGCATATGCAGATTGTTATGTACAGTATTTTCAATATTATTATTTGAATTTTAATTAACATATGCGAGCAATTCATCCCACGACTAAAGTCGCGGGTGTTCTTGCCCTATTCATAAAACTTTTATCAAAATGGCGGATAGACTATACAAAATACAGGGTGACAAAATGATAATAGTCATCCGTATTACAAGAAGTTCTATATCATTACACTGACCACAATAATTAATATAGCAACTGCACTGACAATTAAAGGGTGATATTACCTCTTTACCCGCTCTAACATCCTTTTTACATAGATTCCTGTGTAGGATTGCGGGCAAGATGCGATATATTCTGGAGTACCTTCTGCAATTATGGTGCCGCCGCCATCTCCGCCTTCTGGTCCAATATCAATAATATAATCTGCGGTCTTAATCACGTCTAAATTGTGCTCAATGACAATTATTGTATTGCCACCCTCCGCAAGACGTTGCAAAATCTCAACTAATTTATGCACGTCTGCAAAATGAAGCCCAGTTGTTGGCTCATCCAAAATATAGATTGTCTTTCCTGTACTTCTACGACTCAGCTCCGTCGCGAGCTTAATGCGCTGTGCCTCTCCACCAGAGAGCGTTGTTGAAGGTTGTCCTAATTTAATATAGGAAAGTCCCACATCATACAAGGTTTCAATCTTTCTTTTGATAGAAGGAACTGGCTCAAAAAATGTCATTGCCTCCTCAACAGTCATATCCAACACGTCATAAATGCTCTTGCCTTTATATTTAACATCAAGAGTCTCTCTGTTGTAGCGTTTACCCTGGCAGACTTCACAGGGCACATAGACATCTGGTAAAAAGTGCATCTCAATTTTAATGATGCCATCACCGCCACATGCCTCACATCGCCCACCTTTCACATTAAAGCTAAAACGTCCCTTGCTATACCCTTTTGCCTTTGCGTCAACAGTCGACGCAAACAAATCCCTAATTTGGTCAAACACTCCAGTATAAGTTGCCGGATTAGAGCGTGGAGTCCTACCTATCGGCGACTGGTCAATTGCAATTACTTTGTCAAGCTGCTCCACTCCATCTATCTTCTTAAATTTACCTGTTATTGTACGTGCTCGGTTGAGTTTTTTCGCCAAATACTTGTATAAAATCTCGTTTACCAGAGACGATTTTCCCGATCCAGATACTCCTGTCACGCAAGTAAATACACCAAGTGGAAACTTTACATCAATATTTTTAAGATTGTTCTCCGCTGCCCCTTTTACTGTAAGCCAACCAGTTGGGATTCTGCGGCACTCTGGCACAGGAATTTGTATTTTTCCACTTAAATATTGACCTGTTATAGACTCTGGAACCTGCATAATTTCTTCTGCCGTTCCTTGTGCAACCACTTCTCCACCATGCTCTCCAGCGCCAGGGCCAATATCAATCACATGGTCTGCCGCCAACATCGTATCTTCGTCATGCTCCACAACAAGCAGAGTATTTCCAAGTCCTTGTAAATTGCGCAACGCTGAAAGTAACTTATCATTGTCTCGTTGATGCAATCCAATACTTGGCTCATCCAGAATATAACAAACACCGACTAAGCCAGAACCTATCTGAGTTGCCAAACGAATGCGTTGCGCCTCGCCACCAGATAGAGAAGCAGTTCCTCTTGACAAACATAAATATTCTAATCCGACGCTGGCAAGAAAACCTACCCGCGCACGTATTTCTTTTAAAATGCGCTTTCCAATCAACTGCTGCTGTTGAGTCAACTGCATTGTATCCAGAAAATTATAAAGATTTGTGATGGACATAGAGGTAATTTCATAAATATTTTTGTCGCACACCGTCACTGCAAGCGAGGTCTTTTTCAAACGCCTTCCCCCACACTCTTTACAAGGCGTAATACGCATAAATGTCTCATATTCCTGTTTGATACTCTCCGACGCAGTTTCTCTATACCTGCGCTCCACATTTTTTAGCAATCCTTCAAAGGCTACGGGATACATGCCTTCACCGCGTTGTCCCTTGTAACATACAGTCACTTGCTTTCCTTTTGTTCCATTTATCAAAACATCTTTTATCTCGTCTGGAAATAGCTCAAATGGTGTATCAAGAGAAAAATCATACTCCTTGCACAAAGCTTGTAAAATCGCGTTAGTAAAACTTCCTTTATCTGCACAAGACTGCCACCCCATAACAGCAATTGCCCCTTGGTTAATGTTAAGACTCTTGTCTGGTACAATTAAATCCATATCAAACTCCATCTTATAGCCAAGTCCCAAACACTCTGGACAAGCACCAAATGGATTGTTAAAAGAAAAGCTTCTTGGTTCGACCTCATCAATGCTAATGTTACAATCAGGGCAGGCAAAACTATCAGAAAAATTCATCATCTCGCCATCAATCACATCCACCATCAAAAGCCCTTCTGAAAGTGTCATCACATTCTCTATGGAATCTGTCAACCTTCGCTCAACACCTTCTTTTACAGCGATTCTATCTACAATTATCTCAATATTATGTTTGATATTTTTTTCAAGTTTAATTTCCTCGGACAAATCATACAAATTCCCATCAATGCGAACACGCACATAGCCACTTTTTTTTGCGCGGTCAAGCACTTTAGTATGTTCTCCTTTTCTGCCGCGTACTACTGGCGCCAAAAGTTGAAGTTTTGTACCTTGTGGTAGCTCCATAATCTGGTCAACCATCTGGTCAACGGTCTGACGTTTAATCTCTCTGCCACAGTTTGGACAGTGTGGTATTCCAATACGCGCATACAAAAGTCTAAAATAGTCATAAATTTCTGTCACAGTGCCAACAGTCGAGCGCGGATTCCTATTTGTGGATTTCTGGTCAATGGAAATTGCGGGCGACAATCCATCAATGCGCTCTACATTTGGCTTTTCCATCTGCCCTAAAAACTGTCTGGCGTAGGAAGACAGAGATTCCATATACCGTCTTTGTCCCTCCGCATAGATGGTGTCAAATGCAAGAGAAGATTTGCCAGATCCAGACAGCCCTGTCAACACAACAAATTTGTTTCTAGGAATATCCAGATCAATATTTTTCAGATTGTGTTCATTTGCACCGCGAATCTTGATAACCTCTCCCTTTGGCAGTATCTTTAATTGTTCTCTGTCCATTTTTGTACCATACCTTTCTATTTATGAATTGTAATCTCATAGAGTCATTCAAGAATGCCATTGGCATTCTTGCTAGGGCATACGAGTCCGCTTCGCTGACATAAAACCAATTCGCACGCCTGCCAGAGGCTTGTCTTTGTCAGTGAAAACAAAATTTTATTTTTCTCACCATTTTATAGAAATAATCGTCTTTTTTGATTAAGATAAAACTTTATTCTATAACGATATAGCGTTTTAGCATATTTAAAGTCCACTTGTCAAATCCAACAACTGTTTTTTGAGTTCCATCATCTTGTCACGCAGTTCCATCGCCGCCTCAAAATTAAGGTCTGCCGCTGCCTTGCGCATATTTTTTTCCACAGTTTCAATAAGTTTTTTAAGCTCTTTCTCATTCATCGATTCTGGATCTTTTTCAAACTGTTGTTCTTCTTTTGCTACTGCTTTTGAAATGCTAATTAGGTCACGTACTGCCTTCTTGATTGTCTGTGGCGTAATACCATGTTCCTCATTATATTTCTGCTGAATAGCACGCCTTCTAGCAGTCTCATCTAATGTCATCTGCATGGAATCCGTAATCGTATCAGCGTACATAACCACATGCCCTTCCGCATTTCTTGCAGCACGACCAACCGTCTGAATCAAGGATGTTGCAGAGCGCAAAAATCCCTCCTTGTCTGCATCCAAGACCGCCACAAGTGATATCTCGGGAATGTCAAGTCCCTCACGCAAAAGATTGATACCGACAAGCACATCAAATACATCAAGACGCATATCGCGAATTATCTGCGCGCGCTCAAGTGTATCAATATCAGAGTGCAAATATTTCACACGCACCCCAACTTCAGACATATATTTGGTCAAATCTTCCGCCATGCGCTTTGTCAAAGTAGTTACCAGCACTTTATTGTGCTTATCCGTCTCCGTATTGATTCTGGCAATTAAATCATCTATCTGCCCTTCTACAGGGTGTATCTCAATCTCTGGGTCCAATAATCCTGTCGGTCGAATAATCTGCTCAGCACGCAAAAGCTCATGTTGTTTTTCATATTCATTTGGAGTCGCTGATACAAAGAGCATCTGATCTATTTTTTGTTCAAATTCTTCAAATTGAAGTGGTCTATTGTCAAGCGCTGACGGCAGTCGAAATCCATACTCCACAAGTGTTGTTTTACGCGAACGATCCCCTGCATACATCCCACGAATTTGTGGGATTGTCATATGAGACTCATCTATAATAATCAAAAAATCCTCTGTAAAAAAATCTATTAGACAATATGGCGGGTCTCCTTCCATTGAACCATTTAGATGTCTAGAATAGTTCTCAATGCCGGAGCAAAATCCCGTCTCGCGAAGCATTTCAATATCAAAATTTGTCCGTTCCGCAATGCGCTGTGCCTCTAAAAGTTTGTCCTCACTCTTAAAATAACGCACGCGCTCTTTCATTTCTTCCTCAATGTCCACGCATGCTTTTGCAATTCGCTCAGGTGCCACAACATAATGCGACGCTGGAAAAATCGTAGTGTGCTCCAAAGTAACATGAACCTTGTTTGTCACAGGGTCTATCTCGGCAATACGGTCAATTTCATCTCCAAAAAATTCCACGCGAATCAAAAAATCACCGCCTTGCGCCGGATGAATATCTACCACATCACCATGCACGCGAAAACGTCCTCGGTCAAGTTCCATATCGTTTCGGTCATATTGCATCTCAATCAAGGCGTGAATCACTTCATCTCTATCTTTAGCCATACCTGGTCGCAAAGAAAGCATCATTCCTTGATACTCATCTGGACTTCCTAAACCATAAATACAAGACACACTGGCTACCACCACAACATCACGACGCTCTGTCAAAGATGCGGTCGCTGACAACCTTAGCTTGTCAATCTCATCATTCACAGCAGAATCCTTTGCAATATAGGTATCTGAAGAAGGAATATATGCCTCTGGCTGATAATAATCATAGTAGCTCACAAAATATTCTACCGCATTTTCAGGGAAAAATTCTTTGAACTCACCATAGAGCTGTCCGGCAAGGGTCTTATTGTGCGCAATTACCAAAGTTGGCTTTTGCAATGCTTGTATAATATTTGCCATTGTAAAAGTCTTTCCAGAACCTGTGACACCTAACAACGTCTGGAATTGATTGCCTTCCTTGAAACCTTTTACAAGAGCTTCGATCGCCTGTGGTTGGTCGCCAGTGGGCTGGTATGGGGCATGTAATTTAAACTCTGACATATGAAAACCTCCAATTTGTGACCCAAAAATTATATGTGACTTTGACACCATGAAATGGTTTGGCATGGCTTCATATTTGTAATGATATCAAGCATTACAAATAGTATTATCCCATCATTTGGTTTTTCATTATAACATATAAGTCAAAAAAAGTACAGACCAAAATCAAACTTTTGTTCTATATTTTTCTACTAGTATTAGTTCTCTCCAAGTTGAACTCAGGAACATTTTGACTTTCCAAAACATTCTTTAAATCTTTTTTCATTTTAATCCCCCATGCCGCCTTTTGGCGACTCAAATAGAAATGAAAAACGCTGTCCTTTGCGTTTTTTCCTGTGTGAAAAATATCCTTAACCTTTTATGATTCCGCTTCGTGGAATTTCAAATTAGATGTAAAACTGAGTGCTTTTCTGCAAAGCAACCCTTGTTGCGAGCGGAAACTGCTACAGGCAGTTAAAAGTTCTTTTCACACGAACTTTGTCTTCAAAAAATATAGTCGAAATGAGCAGAAGTTTACATATTTGTAACGGAATGAGATACATGCACAAAAAATTTTACATATTCTCTTTTCATTTCCATAAAATAGTATTAAAATAGAACTATCTTTGAAATACTATAAATACAACTGCAACAGGAAAGGAGAACCACAAATGGCTAAGAAATTTAGCAAACTTGTTTTATTCAGTGCCCTCGCCGGTGCTGCAGCTGCGGGAACCTATTATTATCTTCGCAAGAGAACAAACGCTTCCGAAGATGAGCTTGATGATTTTGATGATTTTGACGATTTTGATGAGGATCTTGAAGATGAAGATTTCTCCTCTGACTCCGTAAATTCCACAGGCAGCAAAAACCGTCCATATGTATCAATTGATATAGACAATGCAAAGGAAATTATCGGTGAGAAAGTTATTGAAACACTCGATAAGACAAAAGAAAAACTTGAACACTTTAATGTGTCCGAAAAGATTGACAAGGCAAAAGAAATCATCGGTGAGATGACTTCTCCCTCTGTTGAACCGGTCTACACACAAGTAAATATGTCTGCTGTGCCAGCTTCTGAAACAACAGTTTCTGACAATATCCAGACAGGATCTGTTTCTATGACCTATGCAGAACCCTCTGACTCTGAAGAAGCTTCTGAAGAATTTTTTGACGATTCTGATACAAAACAATTCGAGTAGAGGAATATTTTTTCTTTCTACTCTTATACTGGGCACCCAATAATTTTGCTGATATATTTTCTTATGATATTCATATACATAAGAAAATATATCAGTTATTTTTCACGCGAACGCCCATCTACCCGCTTTAGCGGTGTACTAATCAGGATGGGTGAAATTTTAATTTCACACAAACACCATATGCTTACTGCATGGTGTTGGAATCAGTGCCCAAATGCCTACTTTGTAGCATTTGATGTACTTCAATTGTAACATATGCCGCTTTACGGCTGATACAATCCCCACGATAAATTTGTCGCGGGGATAAAAGCATATCAAAATTTTTCAATAGATTAAAAATTACTCAAATAAAAAACTTTCTAATTCTTTCACATTTGTAAAATAAACATCACTGTTTTTTTTCATAAATTCTCGAATCTCTGGAATATCATTCGCCCAGCCAGCGCCAACAAATGGTACGCCATAGGCCTTCGCCATATCATATCCGGGTTTTAAATCATCTACCATAACCATTTCTTCTGGTTTTAAATGATATTTATGAGCAATCATCTCCAGCGCATATGTACTAGGTTTTCTTTGCTCTGGCAAACACTCCCAGCCAAAAATCATATCTGGTAAAGGAAGGTAATTTTTCTCGTAATCCCTTCGGATATTAAAATCATAAGAGTGCGATATCACACACACAATTCCTCCCTCTTTCTTCTGGCGTTCAATAATCTCCTTCATCCCAGTATATGCTTGTGCTGTGTGCCCTGAAACGTAATTTCGCCAACATTCAACTTCCACTTCAAGTTCCTGTTCCGTCATGCCAAGTTTATCCACACAGTATGAAATAAATCCTGGATCAAAATTCTCTCGAAAATAATCGTCAAGTGAAATTGTCACCCCTGGTCTGAGTATTTTTAGCGCCTCCAAAAAAGCTGGATGGTGTATTGTTGCAGTACTGTTCACCACTGTATCATCATGGTCTAATATAAGACATTTATATCTCATTTTAATCTCCATTCTGCCGCCAAGCGGTGGCTCAAATACTGAAAAACGCCAAAGGCAGGCGTTTTTCAGTGCGATTACAAATTATCTAATGATACACTAACTTCTATTTGCTCACTTCTGTGGGCACTCTAGTCAATCAAGATAAAAAACTTTGCTTTCGCATTAACTATACAGTTTTGATTATATTCTTATTTTGGCAATACAAACGAACTTTTCAATGATACAATTCTATTAAATACCAATGCATCTGGTTTGGAATCTTTGGCATCTACATTAAAGAACCCCTGTCTCACAAATTGAAAACTGTCATATGGCTTTGCATCTTTTAGTGCTGGTTCTACATAACATGCCTTCAACACTGTTAGAGAATTGGGATTGAGATTGAGCGAACCATCCTCATTATATACCCCTTTCTCCTCATCAATTAGATTTTCGTACAATCGAACCTCTGCTTTCACCGCATAAGGCGCTGGAACCCAGTGAATTGTTCCCTTCACTTTTCTGCCTGTAAAGCCGCTGCCCTGTTTTGTCTCGGGGTCATATGTGCAATGTACAACGGTTACTTTGCCGTTTTCATCTTTTTCATAGCTGACACACTTAACAAAATATGCACTCATTAAACGCACTTCATTTCCCGGAAACAGACGGAAATACTTCTTTGGAGGCTCCTCCATAAAATCCTCTCTGTCAATATATAGTTCCCTACAAAATGGAACCTGTCGAGAGCCGAGGGACTCATTTTCAAGATTATTTGGTATTTCAAGATACTCCACTTCCCCTTCAGGATAATTGTCAATCACAAGCTTTACAGGATCAAGCGCCGCCATCATTCTTGACTTTTTCAATTTTAAGTCCTCGCGAATACAATACTCAAGCATTGCATAATCCGTTGAAGAATTTGCCTTACTAACACCACAAAGCTCCACAAACTTTTGAATAGACTCTGGCGTAAAACCACGTCTTTTCAATGCAGCAATGGAAACAAGTCGTGGGTCGTCCCAGCCGTCAACAATCCCCTCCTGCACAAGCTTTTTAATATAGCGCTTTCCAGTTACAACATTCGTTAGATATAGCTTTGCCTGTTCTATCTGCCTTGGCGGATGTGGATATTCCAACTCCCTTACCACCCAGTCATAAAGTGGTCTGTGGTCCTCAAATTCCAGCGTACAAATAGAGTGGGTAATGCCTTCAATCGCATCCTCAATTGGATGTGCAAAATCATACATTGGATAGATACACCACTTATCGCCTGTATTGTGATGCGTCATGTGTGCCACGCGATATAAAACAGGATCTCTCATATTTAGATTAGGAGAAGTAATATCAATGCGCGCGCGAAGCACCTTCTCGCCGTCTGCATACTTCCCGTTTTTCATTTCCTCAAAAAGCCGCAAATTTTCTTCAATAGAGCGACTACTTGAAGGGTCTTCTTTTCCTGGCTCTGTAAAGGTTCCCCTGTATTCCTTAATCTGCTCTGCAGTTAAGTCAGACACATATGCTTTTCCCTTGCGAATCAACTTTACCGCACACTCGTACATTTGTTCGAAATAATTTGATGCGAAAAAGAGTCTGTCTTCCCAATCTGCACCAAGCCACTCAACATCTGCCTTGATAGATTCCACAAACTCTATGTCTTCCTTAGTCGGATTTGTGTCATCAAAACGCATGTTAAACTTACCACCGTATTCTTTTGCAAGCCCATAATTGACAAGAATCGCCTTTGCATGTCCAATATGCAAATAACCGTTTGGCTCTGGTGGAAAACGTGTGTGCACAGTATCATACACGCCCTCTGCCAAGTCTTTGTCGATTAACTGCTCAATAAAATTTCTTGAAACGACTTCTTTTTCCTCTGTAGAAACCGTCTCTACATTTTTTTCTATATCACTCATTTTTAATCCTCCATTCTGTCATTCGCTGCAAATTTGTATCTTGCTATCATTTTTAGTTTCCCTACGACTTGCTGAAATATCTTTTATTGTAATAAATTGTTGAGAATTTGTAAAGATTTTCTAAATTTTTTCTATTATAATCTTTTTTTCAACTTATTACCAATTATCTATATAAAAATTTAGTATTGCACTTCCATCAAGCACAGTCCTTTTGCCGGAACTAGCATACCTGCCATATCTCTAGTGGCATCTTTTTCGAGAAGCACTTGCATAGATGCCGGAGCTCTCTGACCCAATCCAACCTCAATTAAAGTTCCTGTGAGTATTCGCACCATATGATATAGAAAGCCGTCACCACTGTAGGTGATGACGACCTCACTGCCATTCCTGTCAATCTGCACTGTATTGATAGTGCGCACAGTAGATTTCTTACTCTTTTTATTGGAAGTAAATGCTTTGAAATCATGTTTGCCTATCAGGTAGGCTGCAGCAGTGCGCATCGCCTCCAATTGAAGTTCTTCTGGCATCTCGTATACATATCTGCGCGCAAAAATACAAGGAAGTTCCGTATTCCAGATGCGATAGTTGTAAGTCTTTCCTTTTGCATTTAGTCTGCTATGAAATCGCTCTGGCATCTCCTGTATCGCTATAACACCAATGTCCTCTGGCAAATACTGATTTATATAAGACATTATTTCCTTTGCAGTCATATTAGTGTCAATTTTAAAATTCGCCACTTGTCCAAACGCATGTACGCCCGCATCCGTTCGTCCAGAACCGTCAACTTGTACAAAATCAAGCCCAGTCATCTTTGCAAGAATCGTCTCAAATTTTCCTTGTATTGTATTATTTGTAGAATCCTGACGCTGCCACCCTTGGTAGCGAGTGCCTTCATATTGTATCGTTATCTTAAAATTTCTCATTGTCTTCATTTTTTAAATAGCTTATCTAATTATCCTTTTTATCCAATTTCCTAATTTCGTCTTCATTCAACTGCCGAAACTGATTAATATTTTGAACCAACAGTCGTATGCTATACTTTGGTGTGTCAAAAAATCCTGCCTCATTCATATTGACCACAATAATACCAATTGGCACAGCTACCAACATTCCACCAACTCCTGCTAAACGATAACCAACAAAAAGTAGAAATAATGTAGGAATTGGCTCCATACCAATGGAATCTCCCATAATTTTAGGTTGAATTAGTTGACGAAATAATTGTCCAGAACCCCAAATAATCAAAAATCCAAGCGCTCTCAAATAATTGCCACCAATCACATTGACAATCGCCCATGGAATCAACACAATACCTGTCCCAAAAAAGGGTAAGAAATCCAAAAAGGCAATTAATAGCGCAATCAGCAAACCATATCGTACTTTTAACACAGTCAACCCAATCAGTAGCAATATATACATCCAAATTTCAATGCGAAACTGTGCCTTAAAATACCCTCCAACTGCCTGCTTCAAACTTGAGGCAAACACATCATACTTGTGTATAATATTTTCAGGAAGCACTTTGTTTAGAAAACTTCCCAGCCAATCGCGGTCCGCAATAAAAAAATATGCGGATAACATACACATAATTATTGAGATAATGACACTGGCAATGTTACCGACCATACTCCCCATTCCTTCAAAGGTACTAAAATTAAAACTTTTTGGTAGGTTTGTTATCATCTCTCCAATAATATTCCCCAAATTGTTCAGGGCATCCGCAAATTTAAGGGACCGCACCCCAATATACTGGTCTATCCATACACCAAACGTATCAAAATCCTGTTTTACAATCTCCCACATTGTAGGAATCTCTTGTATAAAGCCAGAAATCTGCCTCCAGAGTATCACACCAAGTCCATATCCGATTCCAATCACTGCTGCAATCACACACACAATCACTACAACGATTCCGGCCTTTCGCTTAATCTTCAGTTTCCGTTCGAGAAACACAACAAGTGGATTTGCAATGCAAGAAATAATCCAACCAATCACAAAAGGCATAAAAAACAAAACTAATCTTGGAACCACAAAAATGCAGAGTAACAAAATTACCAATGAAATTAATATATTTACAATCAGCTTTAGATTCTCTATTCCGATTGTCTTTCTTTCCATAATCAGAACCCTCCTTTTGGCTGCTCCATCATATGGTCAATCAGTTCATAGATCTCATCTCTCCCTTGCTTCGTCTGCGCTGAAAATGGTATCACAATCGTATCTTTATCCACATCAAGTCCCTGTCGCACTGCCTTAATCTGTTTCTGCAATTGACTGCGGTTTATCTTATCTGCTTTCGTTGCGATAATAATCGGATGAAACCCATTTGAGAGAATCCACTCATACATAATCTTATCATTTGCTGACGGGTCATGCCGAATATCTACCAACAAAAAAACCGTCTTTAATACTTTCGATTGTCGCAGATATTTCTCAATCATTTTACCCCATTTTTCTTTTTCTTGTTGACTCACCTTTGCATAGCCATATCCTGGAAGATCTACAAAATACAACGCATCATTAATATTATAAAAATTGATTGTCTGTGTCTTTCCTGGCTGTGCGCTGGTGCGCGCCAATGATTTACGATTCATTAAAGCATTGATAAGGGAAGATTTACCCACATTACTCTTTCCGGCAAAAGCAATTTCCGGCATTACATTTTGTGGTATCTTACTGGTCACACCAATCACAGTCTCCAAACGAACATTTTTAATAACCATCTATTACTTCTCCTGCTTATTGTTTCCGGTCTTTGTCTTGGATCTTGTGTTCTTAACTTTGATTTCTCTCGCAAAAGCAAGCGATATCACATCATCCATAGAATCTACCAAACAAATTTCCATACCTGATTTAATTTCATTTGAAATCTCCGCTACGTCCTTCTCATTTTTTTCTGGAACAAGTACTGTTGTAATGCCTGCTGTCTTTGCTGCTAACAATTTCTCCTTAAGACCACCTATTGGAAGCACTCTGCCACGCAATGTGATTTCCCCTGTCATAGCAACTTTAGCTTTTACAGGGGTGTCTGTAATAGCAGACAATACTGCTGTCGCCATAGTGATACCCGCGGATGGCCCATCCTTTGGCACTGCCCCTTCTGGAATGTGTATATGAAAATCATTCTCCTTAAAAAATTCTGGTGCGATTTTATACTTTGACGCAATAGAGCGAATAAAACTAATTCCTGTCATTGCGGACTCTTTCATCACATCACCAAGTTTTCCAGTCAATTCTATCTCACCCTTGCCAGGCATAACATTCACTTCAATCTGAAGTGTATCACCTCCGACACTTGTCCATGCAAGTCCTCTTACAATTCCCACATCATCCTTCTCATTCGCCATATCTACACTATATTTTGGCTTTCCAAGGTATTTTTCAAGTTTTTGACTGTTGACACGAATATTCTTATCTTGCACCTGCTTTTCTTTTTTTCCACTTCTGTTTTTTAGAATTTCCAGGGCGGCCTTTCTGCAAACTGTACCAAGTTTCCGTTCCAAATTTCGCACACCTGCCTCTTTTGTATATCGGTCAATCACCGCCTTGATAGCATTGTCACTAATTGTCAATTGGGAATCTTTTAATCCATTTTTCTTTAGCTGCTTTTCCCATAAGTGCTCTTTTGCAATATGGAACTTTTCATTTGCAGTGTAACTTGTAACTTCAATAATATCCATACGGTCTAACAACGGTCTAGGAATATTACCTGCATCATTTGCTGTCGCAATAAACAAAACTTTGGATAAATCAAGTGGCAATTCCACATAATGATCCCTAAAATGACAGTTTTGCTCTGGGTCTAACACCTCTAACAATGCAGAGGAGGTATCCCCTTTATAATCACTGCTAACTTTGTCAATCTCATCCAACAACATTAGCGGATTACATACTCCCGCCTGTTTGAGACCATTCGCAATGCGCCCTGGCATTGCTCCAACATAAGTTTTTCTGTGTCCTCTAATTTCCGCCTCATCGCGCACACCGCCCAGACAAATTCTAATATATTTTTTGTTCAACGCCTCAGCAATTGATTTTGCAATGGAAGTTTTTCCCGTTCCAGGCGGTCCCACCAGACACAAAATTGGTGCTTCACCCTTGCTAGTCAAACACCGCACTGCCAAATATTCAACAATACGCTCTTTAACCTTCTCCAATCCATAGTGGTCTCTCTCTAAAATTTGTTCCGCTCTATTAATATCATTATTATCTTTTGACGCCTTATTCCATGGCAGTTCCAACAAGGTCTCAATATATCCCCGCTCCACTGCACTCTCAGAGCTTGAACCCATAATAGTCTTAAATCTGGCAATCTCTTTTTTTATCTTTTCCTTAACTTCCGCGTCTGCCTTCAACTTGGCAAGCGCTTCCTCATAATGCTTTACATCAGAATACTGGTTTTTGTCCCCAAGTTCTTCCTGTATATACTCCATCTGCTCCCGCAGAACATAATCTCTCTGATTTTTGTCAATTTTTTCTCGAATTTTTACCGCTAATTGTGTGCGTATCGCTGCAATCTGTGCCTCATTCATAATCAATAGCACCAGTTCCCCACACTGTTCTGTAATATCTTCTATTTCTAATATCTGTTGTTTCTGTTCATACGTAAACGGAGTATTGATTAAAATCTGGTTTATCAAAACAACCAAGCTACAGTCTTCTTTAAAATATTTGCCTAGGCTTTTCCCTATCTTGGGGTAAAATCTGACATAAGTGTCAAACACTTCTTTCAGGGTGCGCACTAATGCATCTTTCTCAGACTGCGGAATGTCTTCTTTATCAATAATTTCTTCATAGGAAGCACTAAAATACTTTCCTTCATTATCACTTAACTCTAAAATGTGTGCTCTTGTCACAGCCTCCACCATCACTCTGTCAATATCATTCGGAAGCTTTGTAACTTGCCTGATATTAGCCACTGTACACACTTTATATAAACCATCTTCCTCTGGATTTTCTTCCTCTGGGTCCACCTGTGGCACAAGCAACACTCTTTGCAAATGATTTAGTGCCTGTTCAATTGCATTTTTCGACATATCTCTGTTCAAATCAAAATGCATAATCATACCTGGCACTACTGTTAATCCGCGCAATGCCACCAAAGGTAATGCTGTCGTTATCTGCTCCATCTATAATATCCTCTCTTAATCAGATATAAAACGCCGCCTTTATATAAGGCGGCGTCTATAATCTATCCATTTATTTATCTCGCCTTTTTCTCTCGCTCTGCACGCATTGATTCACGGTGTACTACAAAAGGCTGACTTGTTCCTTCCACAGACTCCTTAGTGATAACACAACTTTCAATTGTGTCATCTGAGGGAATCTCATACATCACATCCATCATAATGCTCTCCATGATGGAACGCAGACCTCTGGCTCCTGTCTTTCTCTCCAGTGCTTTCTCCGCAATCGCTTCTATTGCATCCGGCTCAAAGGAAAGTTTTACATTATCAAACTCAAATAGCTTTTGATATTGCTTGATTAGAGCACTCTTAGGTTCTTTTAAAATTCTCACGAGTGCTTTCTTATCCAGTCCTTCCAACGATACATTAATTGGAACCCTACCGACAAACTCTGGTATAAGACCATATTTAGTCAAATCCTGCGGTGTCACTTCCTTAAACACTGCTCCGACATCTCGTGTTGTCTTCTCCGCAATATCTTTGTTAAATCCTATCGATTTACGGTCAAGTCTATTCTCCACAATCTTGTCGAGTCCATCAAAAGCGCCCCCACAGATAAAGAGAATATTGGTTGTATCAATCTGTATTAGCTCCTGATGGGGATGCTTTCTTCCTCCCTGCGGCGGAACGCTTGCCACTGTTCCCTCAACAATTTTTAAAAGTGCCTGCTGTACACCCTCTCCCGACACATCTCTCGTAATCGAAACATTCTCACTCTTTTTCGTGATTTTATCGATTTCATCAATATAGATAATACCATATTGAGCACGCTCAATATCATAATCGGCTGCTTGGATAAGTTTCAGAAGAATATTCTCAACATCCTCGCCCACATAGCCCGCTTCCGTAAGTGTTGTCGCATCCGCTATCGCAAGTGGAACGTTAATAATCTTGGCAAGAGTCTGTGCTAGGTATGTCTTACCCGATCCAGTTGGGCCAATCATAATAATATTACTCTTTTGTAATTCAACGTCCAAGTCCTTTTCCGCCATAACACGTTTATAATGATTGTAGACAGCTACGGACAATACTTTCTTAGCTTCTTCCTGTCCGATCACATACTCATCAAGAAATTCTTTGATCTCAACAGGTTTCAGGAGATTGATATCAATACCACCATCGATCTGCTCCTCCTCATACTCCTCCTCTATAATGTCTGCACAGATATCTACACACTCATCACAGATATAAACACCGGATGGGCCTGCTATCAATTTCCGAACCTGATCCTGTGTTTTGTTGCAGAAAGAACATCTTACCCTTCCTTCAGTGCTTTTTCCAGCCATCCTTTTTCTCCCTTTACTCATAATTATATCAATTCAAATTCAAACTATAAGTCTTCTGCTGCTTCAGCCCTGTCCGTGATCACCTTATCAATCAATCCGTACTGCATGGCTTCCTCAGCCGACTTCCAATTGTCACGTTCTGTATCCGCAGCGATCACATCATATGGTTGACCACAATTTTCTGCAAGGATACTATTTAATTTCTGCTTGGTACGCAGAATATGTTTTGCAGCGATTTCTATCTCTGTTGCCTGTCCTTGTGCTCCGCCAAGCGGCTGATGAATCATAATCTCTGCATTGGGAAGCGCAAGACGTTTCCCTTTGGTACCACCTGCTAACAGAAATGCACCCATGCTGGCCGCCATTCCAATGCAGATAGTAGATACATCACACTTGATATAGCGCATTGTATCATAGATTGCCATACCAGCAGTGACAGACCCTCCAGGACTATTAATATATAGTTGAATATCTTTCTCAGGGTCCTCCGCCTCCAAAAATAATAACTGTGCCACAGTCAGGCTCGCTGTCACTTCATTTACTTCTTCCCCCAAAAAAATAATTCGTTCCTTTAGGAGCCTGGAATAAATATCATAAGAACGTTCCCCGCGGCTTGTCTGTTCAATGACATATGGTACTAAACTCATGGGATTTACCTCCGATTTTCGTAATGATACTGAACTTTATAACGATTCGCACTTTTCTTTCAGTATAACGCAAATATAATAATTGTGCAAATCATCTGCACAATTATTATATTTTTTTTAGAATTTTTCTAGAATATAAAATTTTTAATACGCTCCCAATTACTTCTCGACCGCATTCTCAACAACAAAATCCAATGCTTTCTTTATGCGAAGGTCCCCTTTGATTGCTTTTTCCTCAAATGCGCCAATCATCTCTATCATTTTCTCCTCCGACATGCGATAAGCTTCTGCCATTTTTTTAATTTCGTCTGTATATTCTTCCTCACTCGCTTCCAAATTCTCAGCCTTTGCCACTGCTTCCAGAACAAGTCTAGACTTAATCTGCTGTTCTGCCTGAGGCTTCATCTGCTCTAACAATGCCTCTTTTGTCAGTCCTGTAAATTGGAAATACTGTTCAATTGTAATTCCCTGCATCCGAATTTTCTGTGCAAAATCATCCACCATCTGGCGCTGCTGTGTTGTGATCATTGCTTCTGGAATATTCATCTGTGCCTCTGCAATAACTGCATCAACAACAAGTCCTTCCTTCTCATTTTTTGCTGTTTCTTCTTTTTTCAAAATGAGATTCTTCTTCACATCTTCTTTGTACTCAGCCAGTGTGTCAAATTCTGACACTTCACTTGCAAACTCATCATCCAGCTCTGGAAGTTCCTTCTCCTTGATTTCACGAACAGTACATTTAAATAAAGCTGCCTTTCCAGCAAGCTCTGTTGCATGATAATCCTCTGGGAAGGTCACATTCACTTCCATTTCCTTATCAATCTCAGCGCCAATCAACTGCTCCTCAAAACCAGGAATAAATGTGTTTGAACCAATAGTCAACGGATAACTTTCATCTTTTCCGCCCTCAAATGCTTTTCCATCCACAAATCCCTCATAATCCAGTACTATCATGTCTTTGTCTTGAACTGCTCTGTCCTCCACAGAAATTGTTCTGGCATTTCTCTCCCGCTCTTTGTCAATTGCGGCATCAACTTCTTCCTCTGTGACAGAGACATCAATCTTATCAAATTCAATCCCTTTATATTTTCCAAGCGTAACATCTGGCTTCAATGCAACCTCCGCCGTAAAGATAAAAGGTTTCCCTGCCTCGAGTTGCACAACCTCAATGGTTGGCTGTGACACAATCTCCTCTGTACACTCATCTACAGCGTCTGCATACGCCGAAGGGATGGCAATATTTGCTGCATCCTCATAAAAAACCTCTTGTCCATACATCTGTTCTATCATTTTACGTGGCACTTTGCCCTTGCGAAATCCCGGAATACTAACCTTGCCTTTACTTTTCTGATAAGCCTTCTCCACTGCTTTCTCAAAATCCTCTGTTGACACTTCTATGGTAAGCTTAGCCATATTTCCGTCCAACTTTTCTACCTGTAAACTCATTTGTCCTATTTCCTCCTCGAACATCATGCAATAATACCTGCTATGAATATATTTTCACGTACAATCCGTACCCTGTCATTTGTAACAGTTACAGTCATTTTACAATTATAGCATAGGCTTTGAAAAAATAAAAGAACAATTTTTAAATTCCTAGGGTTGTTTCATGAATACTTTATCATCTATTTTTCAAATTATAAGGGAAAATG